>CAZSEK010000020.1:0-16053 GCA_964605945.1 uncultured Methanosarcinales archaeon | reverse complement strand
AATATATTTCTATAAACAATAAAAAATACACACAATTCTTTAATTTTAGCTTATTCTACCGTAATATTTATAAATAGCATTTGCTATTAAATGCTATACTAATGTATTTTAATGTGATTTAATAGATTAAAACGTAACAGAATAAAAATGTCAAACCATAAATCAACAGAACAGTTGAATCTGAGGATGCCTAAGGAACTTCTCGATGATCTTGAATTATTGTCAGATTTGCTTAAAGTAAATAAATCTGAGTGGATAAAGATAAAATTATCTGAACTTGTTCATCACGAAAAATCACGTCTTATAGAGCAGTATGTTCAGCTTGAAAAAAAAGGAATTGTAAATAAAAAAGATATTAAAAATAACATAAAAAAACTAATAAAATAACATAAAAACTAATAAAATAACATAAAAACTAATAAAATAACATAAAAACTAATAAAAGAATATAAAATAATAAAATAACATAAAAACTAATAAAAGAATATAAAATAATAAATGACTTCATAATTGATTGTGTTTGCATAAAATTGAATTATAATGTGAAAAAACATGGCTAAAAAAATAAAAGCAAAAGGTTTAGTGTATATAATCTTGATGTTTTTAGTTTTAAGTATGTTTCAATTTTTTTATCTGCAGTCAAGAATAACTGAATTATATCCAAATAAAGGAATAGATATTAATATTGAAACAGGAAACCAAATAATAACAACAAAGGTTGCAACCGCAGTGACAAGACTATGTATAAATACTCCTCCAACAATATCAAATGATTGCAATTTTACAATTCCTTGGGGGTATCCTTATGCATGTCAGGTAAATGCATCTGATTTCAATGAAGGAACAAATTTCACATTTGATTCATCTTTTATATCAGGAGAAAACATAACAGAAATAACCGAAACAGGATGGATAAACTTCACTCCCCCTCAAAGTTCACTTGGTAATCACACAATTAGAATAACAGTCTATGATAACAGTGGGTGTGGAAATGGATATTCATCAGAAGATTATAATTTAAGTGTTATTTCAGCAAATCATCCACCATATCTTTTAATGGATATACCTGACAGGACAATAATACAAGATCAGACTATTGTGTTTTATTTGAATGATTATTTTAAAGATCCTGATGATGATTTGTTATCGTATGCATTAACACAAATCAGTGGCAACACAATAGTAAATATAACTGAAGATTCAGGGCTTGTTACGATAAAAGGAATTGGTTGCGGAACTTCAAACTTTTATTTCACAGCATTTGATCCTGAAGGATTATTCAATGTAAGCAATGAAATAACATACACTATTACTTGTTTTTCATATGTTCCTCCTCCTTCAACTGGTGGCGGAGGAAGTGGCGGAGGAGGATATAGCTGTACCCCTGATTGGCACTGCGGAAAATGGTCTCCTTGCTCTCCTAATGGAACTCAGGTATTGGAGTGTAGAGATCTTAACGGATGTGATTACCAAAATAATGTTCAGCAAATATTTAAAAATTGTACATATGTTCCTGAAGACGAGAGTTGTACTGAAGATTGGGAATGCACAGAATGGGGTTATTGTGATGCAGATGTACAAACAAGAATATGCAGGGATTTGAATTCATGCGGAACTAACACTACAAAACCTATTGATCTACAGTCATGCATTATGCCTGAAAGCTGTATTAATGGAATACAGGATGGAAATGAGACAGGCATCGATTGTGGAGGGCAATGCAAGCCGTGCAAACAAATACAGATTCCAGGTCAGATAAAACAATTAAGCATAATGATGATAATAACAATGATATTTGGATTTTTGATTTTAATTATTGTGTTTTACTTATTCAGGAGACAGATAAAAAAATATATTGATAAATATTTCGAAAAAATAGATGAACACAAGAAAAAACCAATTTATCTTGATGTTAAACAGAAAGAAAAATTATTGAAAGAGTATAATATTTTAGAGGCAAGAAGCACTAAAGACAGACAAGATGAATTTATAGAAAATTTAATCATTTTTTCTGAAAAATATTTCGAATCAATATTTAATATGGAAAAATTCACAGAAAAAGAATATCATAAAAAGACAAGTTTATTCAAAAATCATGAGCTTAGAAAAATATTTGATGATTATTATGTTGAAATAAAATCTATGTCTGTTAATAAAGATATTTTACAAAAGGATACAAACATAAACTCATTAAAACCAGCAAAATCAGAAGAAAAACTCTTGAAATCAAACGAAAAATTGATAAAATTCAAAATGAGAAAGATGCTGGATGAAAGCAAATACATGATATATCTTGTTTCCGTATTTACAGAGAAAGATGCAATTGATTCAGTAAAAGAAAGAAAAGAAAAAACTGCAACAACAATAGAACAAATATATCTTAAAATTTCCAATCTGCTGATTGCACTTGATTTCAGCCAGATTATTGAGGCTAAAAAATTATATGGTTTGATACTCAAAGATTATACGTCTTTGTCTCCTGAAGAGCAGAAAAACACATATCATGATATTATTAGAGCATACGAAGGTATAATGTATTTGCAAAAATATACTTATTGAATAACATACCAGACATAAAATAACAATAAAAAAATCAAATAATAAACATTTATAAAATAAAAAAATAAAATCAAACAGAAGACATAAAATACATCATAAAATGAATTCAAAACACACAAATAAAAAAGTGCAGGAAGGGAAATCAAAAGGAAAGAATGTGCTGTTATTTTTCAGCCTGATAATCTTGTTGGTTTTTGCTGCAGCATTGTCGTTTGCTCAAATATCTCTTCATAAAATAAATGAAGGTTCAACAGAAGTATATTCAGATCAGCAGTTGATATGTTCGTGGGTTTTGAATGAGACTTTGTATTCTAATGTTACGTGGTATAAAAATGGAGTAATTAATACAACACAAACAAATATATTGTGCACAGAAAGTCTTCCTTGTTCAACAAGTGGAGATGGAAATATCCCTGCATCATTTACTGTAAGGAGTCAAAACTGGATATGTTCTGTAGAGTACAACAACGGAACAGGGCAGGATATACATAATGCAACTGTTTCAATAATAAACTCTCCCCCTACATCTCCAAGAACATATTGGCAGAACGGAACAGAAATAGTCAATATAACTGTGCAGATAGCTGAAGACAATACAACAACATTCATTGTCAACTCAACAGATGGAGATGGAGACACAATAACATACACCATAAATGATACAATTTATTGCTCGATAAATTCAACAGGTGCACTTATGTGTTCTCCTACTGCAGAATCTCATGTCGGAATAAAAAACATAAAAATAAAATCAGAAGATAGCGAGGGAGCAACACTAGGATACGTTACAACATTAACTTTAAATGTGACTCCTGTGAATGATGCACCTGTTGTTGTTTTAACAAACAAGACAGTTTATGAATATGCTGCCTTGAATTATACAATAACAGGGACAGATGCAGAAAACAACACACCATTTAATTTTTCAATTTCAGGATGGTCATCAATAATCATCGTGCCTGCTTCAAATACATCTGCAATAATAAAATTCAATAACTCAGGAACAGATATTGCCGCTTATGCAGACAGAGGAAATCACACAATCAATGTAACAATAATAGATTCGCTCGGAGCAAATTCAACTTCATCATTTAATTTACAAGTTATTTCTGTAAATACCCCGCCAAACCTTTCATTCATACCAAATCAGACAGGAATACAGGGAGGAAACTTGTTGTTTTACATAAATGCAACAGACATAAATAACGATACTCTTACATTTTATATAAATGATTCATTGTATAATATAACAACCATAAATAATACCTATAATGATTCAGGAGTTACGTATGCAATAGGTCTTATTAATACGACAAGTCTTACCAATGATCACGTTATACATACCAGCATAAAAATAACTGTATTTGATACAAAAGAAAACACATCACAAAATGTCGTCTTCAATATAACAAATACAAATGATGCTCCTGTAATATATAATATAAGTAATTATGCAACAAATACACTGAATAACAGCAATATAACAAATCTTACAGCGTATTCAGGAGTTGTGTTCAGTTACAGGGTCAATGCAACAGATGTAGACATGCTTACTTATGAAAATGATGTAATCACATTTACAACAAATGATTCAAGATTCATCATAAACTCTTCAACAGGAATAATAAACTTTACAAAGAATGATTCTTTTTTAGGAAATCACAGTTTTGTTGTCACAGTTACAGATTCAGATGGATTAACTTTCAATACGACGGCAAATATAACAATATATGCAAATACTAATCCTTATTTTAATGAGTCATTACAAGATTTTGTGTGTTATGAATATGATTCAATAAACTATCCTTTCAATTGCACATACAATCTAAGTTTTTATGCAAAGGAATCTGATTCAGGAGATTATGTGGCGTCATATTCAACAAATTTAGATTCATATAATTTAACTTCATCATTTGTGGTAAATTCAACAACAGGAATTATAAGATTGACAGGAGATCAAGACGATATAGGAGAATACAACATTTCAGTTACAATAACAGATTCAAGAGGAGGAGAGAATACAACTACGTTAAGATTAAATATTACCAATACTAACAATCCTCCTTATCTTGATGCAATAACATTCCCTAAAATAATTGTTGGTTATACTCAGCTTATTTTAATTACAGCATCAGACTTGGACTTAGATATTACAAGCACTTATGAAAATTTGACTTTCAATCAGTCTATTTCAGGTTCAAATTCGACGCTTTTTAGTGTTGTGAAATATCCTAATTCCTCGACAACAGCATATATTTCATTTACTCCTTTAAGTTCTGATTCAGGCAATTATTCAACAACAATATCTGTTTCAGATTATTACAACAACAAAAGTTCGAGACAAATAAATTTTACAGTATATAATCAGACAACAACCCCAACAATATCCAATATAACTCCTTATGGAACATATTATTATAATGGCTCACTGGTGACAAGCAATTTGATAAATATTTCATGGATACGTGCAAATTCAACTAATTTTCCGAATAAACAGACAAATATAACAATATACGAAAATTCATCATACATTTTCAACCAGACATCTTATGCAGACAATACATCATATACCAACAATCTTTCATATCATTGGCTTCTTAATGGTACTCAGATTTCCTCAAATTCGTTTTTGAACAGGACATATGCTTTCTTTTCTGCAGGCGCATACAATATAACTTTCATTGCAGAAGATGAATTTTACAACAACAAGTCATTCAGCTGGTATGTTAAAGTATTGGATGTAAACAGAATTCCTGTCCTGCTGAATTCTCTTTCAAATCTCAGTGTAGACGGAACAACAACATATTCAGGCTATATGACTAATTATAATTCAATAACAAGATTTATAGATCCTGACGATGATTTGAACAGTGATGATGTTATTTCAGGAAATGAATCATCTACAATGACATATAATGCATCAGTGTGCAGTTTTGCAACATTGACATTTATAGGTACGGATCTTAAAGTCACACCAAGCAGCACAGGCGTATGTTATGTAAATTTCACAGCACATGATGCATTAAATTCATCCATGTATACTCTTTCAAACACAGTAAAGATAAACATAACAAGAATATCGAATGATACAGAAACTCAAATAGTTTATGTTACAATAGGAGGAGGATCTTCAACAAGAACAGTTTCTATCCCTGTTCCTCAGGATGTTGAAAAGCCTGTCCCGCTGAAAATAGTTGTTCCAAAATCAGTTTCAATCTATAAAAATTCCACAGTCTCTATCACCATCCTTTTGAACAATACATGGAATGAAACTTTAGAGGGAGTAACATTAAGCGCGCAAACAAATGCTTCAAATGTTAGTTTTTATTTCAGTAAAACTTATTTTTCAAGAATATATTCAGACAATCCTGAAATAGTTACACTGACAATGGTAAATTACAAGAGTGAAGGTCACTATGAGATTGAGATAATAGGTAATGTTACAAATCCTAATTATCAGGACAGCGCAGTAATATTCATTAATTCAGCAGATGTTCAGTCTGAAAAAGAGGAGTTTGAAGTTAAGATAGGATTTGCTAGAGACTTATTGAGCAGTAATCCTGAATGTCAGGAATTAAATGAGCTTCTGAATGAAGCAAAAAAAGAGTTAGCCAATAATAATTTTGAAAAAACAGCAAAACTTATAGATGGAGTTGTCAGCGGATGTAAATATCTTGTGAATAACGCAAAGAACAATGTTGAGAGTCCTCAAAGAGAATTCATAAAATTATTGAAATGGAATAAAAAATATACTGATTATCTGATTATTGCAGCATTCAGCGTAATGCTTATTGCTGGATTGTTCTATGTTTTCAAAAAAGAAACTCCTGACGAGAAATTTGATTGATGTTCATCAAAAATCATAAGCAATTCAAAGTATAAATTTCTGAAAAATTTATTTTCATTTTTCTTATTTATTTTTTAGAATAAGATATAATTCATAAAGGACCTGATAGCATTCTTTTTTTTCGTCTACAGTCAAAAAATGATAATTTGATAATGCATCTTTGTATTCTTTTTTAGCATAGTCATTTTCTGTAACATTAAGATGAACATATGCTTTGTCTATGTGTGTATAAATGTTAGTTATGCTTGGTGCATTGTTTTCTGTTATCAAAACGTTTTTTGATTGTATTTCTTTTTTAAGAGGCAATGAGGGGAATTTGTTGTTTTTATAGTTTGTACTTGTTTTTTTCTTATTATTTTGTTTAATTTCTTCATCTTTATTTTCAATGTTTATTTTTTCTGGTTCTAAAATAATATTTTTTGTTTTAATTTCTGTTTTTCGTGCAGGTATTTTAGTTTTAGATGTTTCTTTAGTATTATTGAATGCAATTATTGCATTGTTGTTATTTTTTAGCTGGGAGTTTAGTTGTTCGATAATAGATATCTGTTCTGTTGTTTCTTCTTGAATATTTTGTTTTGCGGTGTTTTGGATTGTTTTTTTATCCTCTTTTTTAGCAGGTACTTCTTGGGCTACAGACACATTTTCTTGCGTGTTGTTGGTTGTTATTGGTGTGTATGGAACAGCAGATAAAGGTTGTGGGGTTTCTTTTTTTCCGTTTTTCTTAAACATCTTTTCTAAGAGATTTTGTTTCTTCTCTATTTTTTCAGATTTTTCCTCTATAATGACTGCTTCTATAGTGTGTTTTATTTTTTCGAGAAGTTCTTTGATATCTTCCTGTTCAAGGTCATTTTCATACAGATATTCTATTTTTGACAAATTCAAAAGAAAATCATCTATTTCTTTTTTCAGATCAGGTTTGATATAAATTTTATTTAGTTCTTTAGTAAGTTCTTCATAAGTGAATTCATAGTTAATTTTGAGAAATTCAGAAAAAAAGTTTCGTATAAATTGGTAAACTTCTTCCTGAGTGGTGTGTTTACTATCTAGATATTTATTTACCAGAGCAATATATTTTCCTTTAAGAAAGGCTTTCCTATCTGATTCAGACACCTCTTTTTCCATATTTTGATTGTATACAAGCGATATTTAAATGTTATGTTTTCATAGATGTTTTTTTCAAACAAAAACATTTATAAACTAATATTCACTTATAGATTTATAGGGAGTTTATGATATGAAAAGAAAAAACAGTCTTTCTTAATTTCTTAAGGATAGATATTGCTTTTCTTTTTATAAGAATATAAACCAAGATAAAAGGATAATTGAACATAAACTTATCCTATAAAAGAGTACGAAAAATAAATTGCTGTGTATGTAACATGCACTGGCTGCGTACTAAAAAACAGATAAAAGGTGTAAGAAATGGAGTATGGCGAAAGAAGCGAGAGAAGAAGTTTTGGTGGAAATAGAGGCGGCGGTGGAAGCAGATTCGGTGGAGGAAGATCCGGCGGATTTAGTGGCGACAGAGGCGGCGGTTTTGGTGGCCCAAGAGGAAGCAGCTTTTCCCCAGTAAAAGAAGGTGAAGAGATAAACGCAGTAATTGAAGCAGTTGCTGAAAAAGGAGACGGCATTGCAAAAAAAGCAGGTTTTGTTATCTTTGTACCAGGAACTAAAGTTGGAGATAAAGTAAAAATAAAGATAAAGAAAGTTGCAAAAAAAGTAGCATTTGCAGATGTTGTCGGTGCTTATGAAGAAGGTGCAGCAGAACAGCCAGCAGTACAGGAAACATCAACTGAAACAGCAGAAGTAGCAGAAGAGCCACAAGCAGTTGAAGAAGAATACGATGCATCACAGGATTCAGAAGAATTCTAAGCAAATAAATTTTTAGGAAAAATTTAATAAAAACTAATCAAGGACAACATAAAGTTGTCCGAATTTTTTTTCTTATTTTTATTTCTTTTTTCTAGATTTTTTGATTTTTTCTTTGATATTTGTTGTAAAATTTCTAATGTGTTCTATTGTTCTATGCAGGGTTTTTCTTGATTTCTCTTTTAGCTTCTGTGATTGTTTTTGCCATTCTATTGAGTAATCTCTTAATACAACATGCAATTTCTCAATTCTTAGACCATATCTGTTGAAGAAAACAAGATTTTCTATAGGAACAAGAGTTTTTTCAGGTGGAGTTTCATCGCCATAACCTAATGTTATTATTGCCTGTGGCCTTACTTCTGGAGGTATGCTGAATAAAGTTGAAATTTTGGCTTCTTCAAATGCACCAATCCAGCACGTGCTTAATCCTAAATCTGTTGCAGCCAGCATAAAATTTTCAATGGCTGCTGCACAGTCTTGAACATTGTATAATCTTTTTCCTCTTAAACCATAGAACATTTCGTGTTTTTCAGGAACTGCGCAAACAACAACTAATATGGGCGCAGTTTGCACCCAGTATTGTTCTATGCAGTATTCAGATGCCTGCTTAATAAGTACTTTTTCAGAAACAACTATAAATCTCCAATCCTGAAGATTTCCTGCAGACGGGGCTTTTCTTGCAGCATCTAAAATTGTAGTTATTTTTTCAAATTCAACAGGCTTTTCAAGATACTTTCTAATTGAACGTCTGTTATTTATTGCCTCTAATGTCTCCATAACATCATCTTAGAATGTGTTATTTAAAAATATTCCGAAATTTAAAAAATTTCGGGACACCGAAAATGCAAACATTTTCCAGTGTTTCGACTTGTCAAAATAATTTGGAAATTTAGTGACAAAATATTACTAAATTAATTTATCTTAGTGCCACATACATGGCAGAAATTAGAAGTTGAATGGTTTTTTGCAGAACATTTAGGACAGGAAACTATTGTGTATTGTTGTGATTGAATTTTTTGGTTATGTGGTCCTTTATATGGATGAGATTGATACCATCTATTGGAATGTTCAAGATGATGATGTTTAGGTGTTGATTGTGGGGGGTTTTCTTGAGGCTGTTGCATTGATTTTATTTTTTCTTCAACCTTATTTGGTTTTGATTCTATTATTTGTGGCGATTTTTCTTTTATTCTCATATTGTGTTCTGCTATTTCTTCATGTCTCTTTGTAATTTTTTTAAACATTATTTTGAAAACGCCAACAACAATGAATATTATTCCTATGAAAAAGAAAAAAGCCATTGCCATGTTCGGGCTTCCATCTGGCTTGGGCACATAATAATAAACATACCCAGAGAATCCTGATACAATGATTCCTACAATCAAATAAACCCATCCTGGTATTTCCATAATTAGTTTTTATTCTTGGAATTTATAAAGATTTTGGATATGTTTGTTTTTATTTAACGATTTTCATAATGTTCGATACAAAAAACTTGGCATTTTTTAAAGAATCTTCTGCAGGATCTTTGTTAGCCTGCGGGATTGTATTATATGTGAAGTTGCCTCTTTTCCATTTTTCTTCTTTAAATATCTCTAGGAGATTGTCTGCTCTGATAACTAATTTTTTATAAATATCAAGAAGTTTAACATCAAGAACTCCTGTATCGACAAAATGTTTTTTAAATTCATCAAATGTTTTTTTATGAATATAAGGAGCTTCTGTTTTTATGTTTTTTGTCAATAACATTGCTTTTGCCGCATAGAATATCGAATAATATGCATGTGAAATGACTGCGCTGTAGAATGTGGAATTTTTATCTATCTGAAAGTAATCTTTTGCTTCATCTTTGTCGCTCAATATTTTTATGGAATTTGCTAGAACAATCTCATTTTCAGCTCTGTTAAGATAATTTTTTATCATCAAATCCATTTTTAATAGCCTTGTCCATTATTGCATAATATTCTGTTCCGCCTAGTAATATTAAGTTATTTTTTGAAATCTCTTTGCCATAATTTGCTTCGTTATTGAGGAGCATTTCTAAAAATTCTGAGCTTTTGAAAATAAATGGATGCCCTTGTGGAATTGAAAGCTCGCAAGTATGATGTATTTGAGCGAGTATGTGTTTTGTTTCAACTTCATCGTCCACAATAATCACCATATCTATGTCTGAATTTCTTTTTTGTTTATTCTTTGCATAACTGCCCGTGATTATCAATGTAAAATAAGGTGTCGGAATTTTTTCAATAAGTTTTTTTATTAAATCAAACGGCAAATGCTTTGTATTCCATGCAATATGTTCGGCAATAAATCCTGCATATACTCGCGCTTTTGGATTGAATATATTTAAAGAGTATAAAATAACATTTCCTGCTCTTTCTTCGATTAATAATCCATCATGTACATTTTGTTTTAAAACATCGTAGACATAGCTTCCTGATGTTTTTTTGCACAATTTTTTAATCTCTCCAAAAGTGCGCTTTTTCCATGGTTCCTTTACAAAAGGAACAAATAATTCATATTCTTTATTTAGCATTTCAATCCTCTATTTAGGTATGATTAATCCTAAATATAGGATAACTTATAAAGTTATTGATTTTAGAAGAAATCTTTACTGGTTTAAATAGTCTTTGCGAGCATGTCCAATGACTTGTGTGCTTTAAAACCGATATATATATATATATCCTGTAATAAGAACTTCTATAGTATTAAAATTATAATAAACTACGGAGGAATGAGTTAAAATGGAAAATGATAAAACTATGTTCTATATTGTTGCGATTATTGCAATTGTTGCAGTAGTAGGAATGATTACAATGGTCTTAAATGTAAGTTCAGGTTCAACTAAATATGTTGCATCAACAACATCGACGGCAACAGCAGCAGAAGATACTGCAGGAGAAGCAACACTTGCTTCGACAATGCTGTTTCGTGAATCTTATGGATCGTGTTATGATGGAACTCCATTTCATTTAGGAGGACCGACTTCGTGTAAACCCTCCGGTCTTTGGAGAACTTACGCAAATAATTTTTGTAAAGACCATTATGCTTGCCTGAAAGGAATTGAGTTTTCATCACAATGTATTTATGATACTGGAAGCATTAGTGTTACTGAAGCACAAGGATATAAACAAGCTACTGCGACGTGCTACGATGGTGCTAAAATCCCACTTATTGGTGTTAGTTCTTGCCAATCGCCTGCAACTTGGAAACAATCTGGCGAAGATTCTTGTAGCAGAGGAAATCATTGCAAAACAGGAGTAAATACATTTGCTGTAACAAATATATGTTCATTTGCAATAACTAACGAATTAGAATAATTTATTTTTTTCTTTTTTTCTATTATAACACGATGGCTTTGTTGATTATCAACAACGAAACCTTTAAATAGTATTAGATGTTGATTATAAACATGAGAGAAGAATTTATCAAAAAAGCAAAAAATTACTATATTTTAGGGATGTTTGCAGAGAAAAAAGGCATGAATTCAGAAGCAGTCGCCAATTTTTTCAAATCATTGTTTGCATTGGCAGATTTTATTATTTTCACTAAAACAGAGAAAATTGCTCATGACCACACAGAACGGTTTGAATTGCTAAAAAAACACGATAAATTTCTATATGATTCAATTGATGGATTGTTTTTCATTTACAGAGACACATATACAAAAGAAATAAGTCTTGCAAGAATTAAATTCGTAAAGGAGAAAACAGATGAAGCATTCAAGTATGCAAAAATTGAGAAACCAGCTAAAGAAGATATGCAATAATGAAAATATTGTTGATATAGTAATCTTCGGATCGTTTGTAAAAGAAAAAGAAAATGCGAATGATATAGATATTGCAGTAATATTTGAAAGAGAAAACTATGCAGAAATTCAAAAAATCTCTTTAGATATTAAAAAAAATTTAAAAGAGCACGAATTGCACATCGAACCATTAATAATAAAAAATTTATTTAAAGAACCTTTATTCCTGACACTCATACACGAGGGATTCAGCATTAAAAACAACCAATTCATAAACAAAACATTAAAAACAGAATCAATGGTTTTGGTGACATATAGTTTAAAAAGCTTGAATCATTCTAAAAAAACATTATTTGGATATGCGTTAAAAGGAAGAATTGGCCAGAAAGGGTTTATAGATGGAATTAACGGGCAGATTTCAGGAAGGAACAATATTCTTGTACCTACAGAAAACTATGAACAATTAAACGCATTCTTAAAAACATGGAATGTTGAGACTAAAAAACAAAGATTCTTGAAAGTGAATACAATTATTTGATAATCAACATTAAAGAGTAAAAGTTAAGTATTTGTTGATAATCAACAAAAGTTATGGTTTTAAAACCGATATATATATATCCTGTTCTAAGAGCTTCTATATAAAATTAATAATAAAATATGAAAAATACAGTTAGAAAATTGAATACGGAGGAATGAGTTAAAATGGAAGAAAACAATAAATCAATGTTTTATATTGTGGCAATTATTGCAGTTGTAGCAATAGTTGGATTAATTGTGATGGTCTTGAATGTAAGCACAGGCTCGACTAAATATGTTGCATCAACAACATCGACAGCGACAGATGAGGCTGGACAGGCAGTAAGAGCAGTAGATGGCATAAGAACCAGTCTATATTATACAAAAGCCGAGGTTGATACTTTATTAGCTAACTTAAATTCTCAATTAAGATATGGACAAACTAGCATAAGTTATGACATGATATATAGATTAAATAAATGTAATATAGTTAAAGATTACCAAACTAATGGGGTTGTTTCATGTAATGACATATGTGCGCAACAAATGAAAGAAACGGTTTGTGTTCTTGCAGAATATGATAACACAATCAGACCATGCAATGAAGCTACAGGAAGCATAAATACGGTTAAATTCTGTAAGTGTTGCGGGATATAATAAATTATTTTTTTTCTTTTTTTAGATTAAACCAGCATAATATCTTCTCACGATGTTCGAAGCTATTACGCATAGCACAATATTTATAAATAAACAGCCTATAACAATATTATAATTATTATGAGGGGGATTTATATGACTAAAGATGTTCAACCTATATTTATATTGCCTGAAAACACACAGAGAACTACAGGCAAGAATGCTCAGAGAAACAATATCATGGCTGCGAAATTAGTTGCAGATATTGTCAGGACAACACTTGGTCCAAAAGGAATGGACAAGATGATTGTAGATAATATGGGTGAAGTTACAATCACAAATGACGGAGTCACAATTCTTAGAGAAATGCAGATAGAGCATCCTGCTGCAAAAATGCTTGTTGAAATAGCAAAAACACAGGAAGCAGAAGTAGGAGATGGAACAACAACAGCTGTTGTTCTTGCAGGAGAGCTTTTGAAAAATGCAGAATATTTGCTTGACCAAAATATTCATCCAACAGTCATTGCAAAAGGATACAGATTAGCATCTGAAAAAGCACACAAAATTTTAGATGCAATGGCAAAACCATTAGAAGAAGATGATAAAGCAATGCTAAAAAGATTGGCAGAGACGGCAATAACAGGAAAAGAAGCAGAAGCAACAAAAGATGTTTTATCAGATTTGATTGTTAAGGCAGCAATGACTGTTTTAGAAAAGAAAATAATAAATGGAAAACCATCAATCACAATTGACAAGCACAATATAAAACTTGAAAAACAAGTTGGCGGCAGTGTCGAGGATTCTGAACTAATAGAAGGAATTGTTTTAGACAAAGAAAAAATACACCCATCAATGCCTGAGTTAATAAAGAATGCAAAAATAGCATTAATAGATTCTGCTATTGAAATAAAAAACACAGAAATAGATGCAAAAATACAGATTACAGACCCTGAAAAAATGCAGGCATTCTTGGCAATGGAAGAAAACATGTTAAGAAATATGGTTGATAAAGTTATACGGGCAGGAGCAAATGTTTTAATCTGCCAAAAAGGAATAGATGAGCTAGCACAGCATTTCCTTGCAAAAAAAGGAATTTATGCATGCAGAAGAGTCAAGAAATCAGACATGGAAAAACTTGCAAAAGCAACAGGCGCAAACATCGTTACAGATATAAAAGATTTAACTGAAAAAGATTTAGGATTTGCAGGTGTTGTCGAGGAAATACAACACGGCGAAGAAAGCATGACTTATGTCAAAAAATGCAAAAATGCAAAATCCGTAACAATTTTAGTCAAAGGAACTTCTGAGCATATTGTTGCTGAAATCGAAAGAGCAATGGAAGATGCAATAGGTGATGTGATTTCTGCATTAAAATCAGGAAAGATTGTTGCAGGAGCAGGCGCATGTGAAATTGAACTTGCAAAACAATTAAGAGAATATTCAAACACATTATCAGGACGAGAACAGCTTGCTGTAAAAGCATTTGCAGATTCAATGGAAGTAATCCCGAAAACACTTGCAGAAAATGCAGGTCTTGATCCAATTGATATTTTAGTTGCATTAAAATCAGCGCATGATAAAAAACAAATTTGGGCAGGAATTGATGTTTTCTCAGGAAAAGTAATCGATGCATGGAAAGAAGGAATAATCGAGCCATTAAAGATAAAAACACAAGCAGTAAGCTCTGCATCAGAAGTTGCAGTCATGATATTAAGAATAGATGATGTAATTGCAGGCGGCAATTCTGCAGGCCCTCATCAAGGAATGCCTCCTGGCGGAATGCCTGAATATTAAATTTTCTATTTACAATTAAATTTTTTTAAGAATTTATTTTTGTTTATAACCTAAAGAAAATTATTTTTTAATTTTCTTGGTCTTTAGAGGAAGAAAATTCTCATCTGAAATAATACTTTTTCCTGTTTTATTCTCTAATTCTTTTCGAGCATTTTTCGCTATGCCGCCGCCTTCTTTGCTCGCAACTTTATTCTCTTGTAATCCTGTAGAATTCACACTTTCAGCAATATGTCTTGTTGAAAGTTCTGCTAATGCAGTAAATATTAGTTCAGCTTCATTCATATGATTTCTAAGATTTTGTGTCTTTAATCCTTTTAGTTTTTTATGGTCTTTAACAGATAAACCTGTCCATTCTTGATGAATAATATTAGTAAGTATGGCAAATTCTTCCTCTTCTTTTATGTCATGATCTTTCCAGTAATCAGTAAGTTTATTTCTTGTTTCTTGACCAGTCATTCTTTGCTGAATCCATTTCTCACTTCTACCTTGTTTTTGCCAAGTTTCTCTTGCTCTATTAAGCGAACGTGATGGATCAGCCATTTCTTGCATTCTTTCATAACCGACTTTTGCAAGCCATAATTTTATAGGTTCAGCTTTTGGCGAAGGAACTGATTGAATAATTCTTAATAATATTTCGGGATTAGCAACATCTGTTAAATAACTTTTACCATCTGAAGCAAGTAATTTCAGTTGGTCACATTTTGTGACGACCTCACTTCCTTCTTCTTTTAATCTATTTTTTAGTGTTGTCCAGTAACTTTGGGCACGTTTATGATCAGGTTGTTGTATTAATGCAGCTATAATATCTACAACAGAAAAAAACCAAGTTTCTGTTTTCTCATCATATTGTCTTCTTATTTTATAATCTTCAAAAATTGCTAAATCAGAGGTCATATTAAACAAGAAATTTATTATATTTATATACTTTATGCGAGAATGTCCTGTGTGGCTTGTGAGATATCCTAATTATTTAATGAGGGGTATATTTAACCATTCTTAAGTAACAACAAAAACGAAAACTTTATAAATATGCTGTGTTGCATAAATCCTTTTTTTCCGTAATTTAAATATACGACTGTTATGT
>CAZSEK010000019.1:4213-16922 GCA_964605945.1 uncultured Methanosarcinales archaeon | reverse complement strand
TCACAAAACTAAACTACTTCACAAAACTAAACTACTTCATAAACATTTATCAAAAACACTAGCTCCAAAATTCTGTCCAAAGTGCGGAAATATTTTTGAAGGAAATGCAACATTCTGCTCCGAATGCCATGCTCCTGATTTCAATTTTAAGGACATAAAAATAATATTGTGTAATTCATGCAGGTCATATTTTCATAAGAATATCTGGCATAAATATACAGACATAGAATCTGTTGTCAAAAAAATTACTCATGAAAACATTAATGCCCGAATAAACATATCTGATTTAACTGAACAGATTGCAGAGACAATACTTGATTATAAAGCAGGAATAAAAAAAGAGCATACAGTTGAAATAGAGCATAACGGGGAGTTTTTTGACATACCCTTCATGGTCGAAGTAACATTATGCAATAAATGCTCAAAAAAAGGCACAAAATATTTTCAGGGCATACTTCAGTTAAGGAATTCAAACAAGGAAATAAATGATTTTGTAAAAACCGAGGTAAAAAAACAGACGCACAAAGGAATATACATAAATAAAGAGACAAAGCTTGACAAATATTCAGAAGAAAACACAGATTTTTCTATAACAGACCAGACTTATATGAAAGTTCTTGCAGAAAAAATAAAATCAATTTACGGCGGGAAAATAAAAAAGAACGCACAGCATTTTTCTCTCAACAAGGAAACAAGTAAAGTTTTGTATAGGCTGAATGTCCTTTTAGAGATTCCAAACTACAAGAAAAATGATGTAATAAAATTAGATAATAATTTATATAAAATAGTAAGTTTAAGCAATAAAATTCACGTTGTTAATCTCAGGACAAATTCAAAAACAGCACTCACTCATAAGAATGATTATGATATATTAAAACCTGTTGTTGTTCAGGTCATAAAATTATTTCCTGAAACAGAAATCCTTGACCCTGTAACATATTATCAGGCAAGACTTATTAATCCTTCTAAAGAATTAAAAATAAATGAAAAAATACAAGTTATTATTAATGCAGGAGAATCCTGGATGGTTTAGATTTAATTTCTATTTAAACAATTATTCTCCATCATAATCATTTAAATTAATTTGTCCTTTTCGCTTGTTTTCTTTGACGAGAATTTTATCTTCAGATAATTCTATTCCAACTTGTTTTTTTACATCTAATGCAATATTTTTTCCAAGCAATTGGGAAAGTTTCATTAAATCGCATGATTTAACATGAGAAATATCTTTTATTCCATTATTGAACATGATTCTTGCTCTTGTTCTTCCTATTCCTTTTAATTGTAATAATGGAATCAATTCTTCTCTTACTCCATATTTTAATCTGAATCTTAATTTTGCAATGTCTTTTATCAAGGAATGCATCTTCATAAGTTTGCATAATTCTTCCATTGAATAAAGAAGCCAGTCTGCAATATTTAATTTTGAATTTATCTCTCCAGGTCTTACATCAAATTTTTCAAGTAGGAATTCTTCATCTTTTTCATCCAGCCATTCTATAAAGAATGTTGTGGTTTTTATTGTTGAAAGGAATTCATCAAATTCATCCTCGTATATGTTTGGAATTTTTGTCAAAATCACTTCGTGAGATTTATTTGCCTTTTCATTCATTAAGTCGTATTCTGCTGTCTTTACTCTTAATAAAGGCCTTAATTCAAATGTTGAGCAGACTAGATGCATCAATGCAAATTCATCAATGTTTTTGTTGTTTATTGATTGTTTATTATCTATTTGATTTTTTGTTTGTTTTTTCAATCCTTCTTTTAAATTTTCAATCATGAAATTTGCAGTGTAAGGGTCAAGATATAATTCTGAAACTCTTTTTCCAAGTAGTGTTGCTTTTAATTTTCTCTTCTCACTTCGCTTTGCTCCGTTCCAAGATCCCTCTGGGAGTTCTTTATTTTTATCGTCTGAAAAAGCGTATTTAAATGCAGAGACAAAGTCTGATTTTGCAGATTCATGTCCTTCAACTTCTATAAACCCCCATTCCTGCAATTGCTCAATCATCTTATTTATTATTTGATTTAATTTGTTCAAATCTTCATATTGATGTGCATAAAATGTTTTTGAGAAAAAATCTTCAAGCTCATAAGATGTTCTTACAAATTCAGATGCAATCAGACTTAAAATATATGTCCTCATAACAGGTTCGACTGCAAGTTTGGAAATGATTTCTTCTGGTTTTCCGTCTATGTATTTTTCTTTTAATTCATCTCTTTGCGAATCAGAATTAGCAACGCAAATTGCTTCTCCGTGGTCATCATAAGACGGACGGCCTGCTCTTCCACAATTATGAACTAAAAAACCATCTGCAAAATAATTATTATTATCTTTTATTTGAAGGTTATATACTTTTTCTTTAGCACAGCATTTAACAACAGATTTTATTTTTAGAAATTCGAATTCTTCTTTTTTTGAATGATATTGATCTATGTTATGATATTTGCTATATTTTATATTTAAATCACATTTAGTAACTTTAGCAAAGTCATTAAATCGTTTTATCTTATCTATCTGACTAAAACACACACTATATGATGGATTAAAAAAGTTGGCGGAATTTCCTTTTATTAATAGAGTTTTATTGTTAATAATCTTTTTCATAGATGAAATTATTCCTAAACGAAGCAATAATTGCTGAATTTGTAAAGCAAAATTTTCACTTCCCGTGACAAATAATATTCTTTTTTTTGGATTATAAGATCCATCTCCATCAAAAACTCCTGCAAGATATGCCCCAACAAATTTATTGTTCATATGATTCAATAAAGAAGGGGTTTGAACAATTAATGATTTTTTGTTGTGAGGTATTCCAAAATTATTTTTAAGTATATCTGCTAACAAAGTATGTCCTTTTTCAAGAGAATAATTTCCATCATCTCTTTTATATAGATATCCTTCACTATTACAAATCTTTTTTAAAATTTTTTGTGCTCTATTAATTATTTTTAAATTATTATTACTTATTCTTATTTTCACATATCTGCTTTTAGTTCTTTTATCTGTAGTTGATGTCAAGGTTCCATCGGTTGCAATAAGTCCTACAAGCCAAAAAAATTCAATATCTAAGAGAAAATTTAAATTTAATGTTTCCCCATATTTGCTTTTAACACAACTTATTTCTTTTTGTCTTTTTTTTAATGAATATTTCAAAAAATCGCATATTGTATTTACAGATTCTAATGATAGACATTTTTTATTATATTTATAATGATATATATTTTTCTTTAGCATGCCTAATAAATTAGCAACTTGTTTGTCGCTAAATTTATGAGATTTTTTTAACGCCAATATAAATTTCCCGCTATTTATTACATATGTTCCTTTAATAGGAATAAGTTTTAAGAGATTATGCTCATTAGTTTCTACATCAAATCCCTGATTACTAAAAAGAATTTTATCGCCAACAAATATATTTTTAGCAGTAATCCATTTTAATAAATTTTTACGTTTAATAAATAAAGGATGATTTGGCGTGATTTTTAACGAGAATCCATAATCTGTATTGAGTTTTATTAATGAGGTTGTTGTTTTAATATATTTTCGCATAACACAATTATATTCAACTAATTGTTTTTTTTCATTATAGCTTAACACAAATGTTTTTTTTGTATCATGTACAATTGATTTAATAGTACGTATTCCTTTTTTTGTAAGTATTGTTGTTTCTCCAGGTAAACATTGCTGCTCATATTCCAAAACAGGAATATATTGCAGTCCCCACAACCCAAATCTTTTCAAATCTCTTATGATTACTCTGTATGCAGGAAGATCAACACCTGCTGCAAGAGTTGGCGTTGCCACAATAACTTTTATTACTCCTAATTTAAAATTTTCCTCTATTAAATCTCTTTGCTCTGAATTAAGTCCTGAATGATGAAATGCAATTCCTTCTTTTGCAATATTTGCAAGCCTTGAACATTGTTTAGTTGGCTTGCTTAAAACATGAAGAATTTTTTCAGATATTTCAGTTAATTGTGTCAAAAACTGTGGTTTTTGAGCATGCTCAAAAATCTTTGATTTTTGACATTTAGTTGTTTTTTCATCATTTTTCTCGTCATTAATATTTTCTTTATTTGAATTTTTTCTTTTTTCTCTCACTCCGCTTTGCTTAGTTCTCACTCCCGTTCCAACTTCACTCTGTGACGTTCCAAAATCCCTCTGGGATTTATTTAATTTTAAAGAAATCTTTTCAGCAAGGCTTTCTGCACCTCGTTTTGTATTGACGAAAATTATTGCCTGTTTTCCTATCTTTATTGTGTCAATAGCAACATTAATTGAAGCATCATCTGTTATCTCATTGATTTTCATGAATTCAGAAATTACGCTTTTTGATTTCTCAGATTTCTTATGCATGTTTTAGAGAATTTGATTTTATTTAATAAGTTATTGAAATAATAAAATAAATTCTATTTTCGGATATTTTCCGTAACTCACTGGACGCACTGGACAACCCACCACAGCGTATATAAATACATTTAATCTTCTGAAAAAAGAGAATACGCAAAGCGCTTTACAAAATGTCAGAAATGTCACGCATTTCTGAGCATGCTCAAGAATCTTTGATTCTTGACAACCTTTCCCTCTTCGAGGTCGGCAGATGCCTAAAGATTTTTTGTGCGTTTCGCTCATTGTTCTCTTTTTTTGTCCCCAAAGTTTAACGTATTAGAACTTTGGAGGTGCTGAAGATGAAAAAATTAAATAAAGACATAATTGAACGTATTGTCACTCAATATAGGCATGGCAATTCATTAAGAATTATTGCTCAGAAATATTGCATTGGATTAGGATCTGCGCATAAATATATTTCTGAATCAGGGATTATGCATAAATTGAATATAGTTAAAGAATTACATTCACGAGATGAACGTCTTATCGGTGTTTATATTGGATTGTGGATGGGTGATGGGACACAATATTTAGATAAAGGATATTTGATTAAAATTTGCTGCAATAAAGAGAATAACCTATTGAATGAATTTATTCAAACCGTAATCTATAATCTTTTTGGCAAAAAAACACGTTTAAATAAAATATCTTTGACAAAGCAAGCATATATACTCTATAAATCAAAATTCATTTTCGATTTTGTGTACTCCTATGTCAAACATGAAGAAAAACAGAAAACTTACACAATTCAACTTTTAAAAAACATTTATGCTTATGGTTCAAAATTCTTAGAAGGGTGTTTATTGGGTCTTATTTTATCAGATGGATATTTAAAACACAGATTTAGTTTTAATGTTATATCAAAGAACCTTGCTAAAAATATGTCGGATATATTAATTACCTTCGGATTTCATCCTAAAATATATATTCAAAGACGAGAAAAATATGGCTGGAAAGATCTGCATATGGTGTCTTTGAATGTTGCAGAAAGTAAAAAACTGCAATTATTTTTAGATGAAATTTTAAAAAAATTAAATTGCACTTATTCTTTTCAAGAATTAAAGTATGAGCCCGCGGGGATTCGAACCCCGGACCTCATGATGGCTGAATATCATCCAAATGAATGAATCAGGACTGACACAATTATCAGTCATGCGCGCTACCAGGCTGCGCCACGGGCTCATAAATATTATAAAAGATTATTGTGTGATGCTTTAAAACAAAAACGCCTCCTGCCAGGCTCGAACTGGCGACCTCAAGATTGCTGTCGACAGTACAGAACTGTCTAAGTTAACAGTCTCGCGCTCCACCACTAAGCTAAGGAGGCATATTCATAGAATTAATAAGGGATTTATAAATATTTCGGGCTCATAAGCACCAAATAGTTTGAAACGTCCCAGCGGGAAATTGGAACAATGTGAGAATTAGTTTACGAGTGAGAAAATATAACGAAAATTTCCAACTAAATATTTGCGTATTTTCTAATAAATTCCCCCATTATTTTAAAATATTTTTCTCTTTTAGTATCTAAAATAAATACATGGTATTGATTGTGTACATTGACAAATGTTTTATCTTTTGTTCCAAGATGACGCATTATTAAATTTGCATTTTTTTCATCAAAATGGTGGTCGTTGTCAGATTGCATAACTATGCATGGTTTTTTTATTTGAGGAAGTTTCTTTAGGGTTTCATCAATCATTTCCACAACTTCTTTTGCTTTTTTAAGAGGAAAAAGAGTATAATGTACTTTGGTTTTTTGAATGATTGTTATATTGTTTTGTTTAGGATATTTTTTTACAGAATAAGGTTTAAAAAATGTTATTAATGGAAGTATTGCATTTCCTACATCAATCCAAAATCTCTCTTTATGCCTGATTGGCATGCCTAAAAAAAGATATCCTTTTATTTTGTTGTCGTCGTATTTTTTAAAATTCAAAATAGCTAAATTCGCTCCAAAAGAACTTCCTGCAATAAAAATTCTGTCACAATATTTTTCAATTAGGCAGTATGCATTATATGCTGAATTTAACCAATCTTGGTTTTTTGATTTTTCTAAATTCTTGATATTTGTTCCGTGACCAGCAATTAAAGGAGCATAAACAGTATAACCCGATTTATTCAAATAATTGCTAAGGTAGGACACTTCTTGGGGAGTGCTCGTATATCCATGTAATAATAAAATTCCTATTTTCTTATTTTTGCCTTTTCCAAAATAAAAAAAAGGTTTTCCACCTTTTAATATATTTTTAGGATAGTTTAATTTTAGACTTTTTCTTTTTTTTCCAATCATTTTTTCATCTTTTTTTAATTAAAATCACAAACTATATAAATATTTTCAATCATAATAAGAATTGCGGGTGAAATGATTTGGAAATTGATCTTTAGTTTTTAATTTCCAATAAATTGGATTGTAATTTGAATCATATTTACAAAATAGTTTATTTTTTTAAGGTTTCTAAATCTCATTATTCATTACTACTCAATTCTCACAATGTAAGTATTTTCTGATTTTCAGAATTTCTGATATTCTTCGTGCTGAAAAACCGAAATCTTTATAAACGAATACTCACATTGTAAGGTATATTTGTGGTTAGAGTGTGGGTTAATGGAATTAGTCAGTGAAATAGATAAGAAATTAACAAAAAATATGCAAAAAAATATACATGTTCTAGATGTTCCTAGCTTTATTTTCAAAGATAGATCTTTATCAGTTCTTGAATCCATGGTCGAATATCTCAAGGATGTTAAAAAATTCTCCTATCATGAAATTGCACTTATGTTAAACAGAGATGACAGGACAATATGGACTGTTTATCACAGAGTTAAAGATAAGAGAATATTGAGGAAAAGATAAATAAAAATAAGATGAACAGGTTTGAATCAGTTGAAAAATTGAAGAAAATTGAGAAAGAAAGAGAGCAGTTTATAAAATTCAGTAATTCAATAGACAAACGACTGAAACAAAAAACAATCACAATTCATGATGCACAGTTTTTGCTGGGCTCTGTTGCGCAAGGTCAAACTCCTAAGGAACACATGAAAAAAATTAATCAGGAAATTTCTGAACTAAAAAATAATATTCAGCAGCAAAAGGAAACAAATAAGTTAACTCCTACGATAACCACAAGTTTTGTTATTCTGTGTGTATTCCTTTTGCTTTCTTTTTTTATAAGAAGTCCTGCATTTACAGGATTTTTTACATTCAGCAACGAGAATGAATATGTAATAAATTTGAATGAAACATACAATACAGGAACCTATACATATTTGTTAAACCTAAACGACACAACTGCTTTGACATCATTGAAGATTTCAGGGCAATATTATGGAAATTTTAAAGTTTATTTAGTTCATGAATACACAGATGAAGCAACTAATCTTACAATTCAAGATAAAACATCTGTCTATGATTCTTCATTGCATGAATCTGATTCAGGAAATTTAATAACTGGTTTTGATGTTTTTGATGTTCCTTCTGAACCAACAATAGAAGAAACAATTACAGAAACCACAACAATAGAAGAAACAAAAGAAGAAACAACAATTGAAGAACCAATAGTTGAAGAAACAACAATAACCGATGAACCAATAGAAACAGAATTAATAATTGAAGAGCCAGTAATTGAAGAATCTGGAATTGAAGAACCTCCTGCAGTTATTGTGGAAGAGGAAGAAATATTGATTAATGAAACAGTAATAATAGAATCGAATGAAACAACCGAGACAGTATTAAATGAAAAAATAGAAACAGAAATAGTACTTAATGAAACATCAGTAATCAACGAGACAGAAATAACTGCAAATGAAACAATAATTAATGAATCTATAGAATTTAACGAAACCACCACATTAAATGAAACAACCATTGATGAATCTGTAACGATAAATGAAACAACCATTCCTGCGAATGCAACAAGCAACTTAACAATTAATGAAACAATTGAATTAACAATTAATGAAACAATTGAATTAACAATTAATGAAACAATTGAATTTAATATTACAGAAAACATCACATTAAACATTACTCAAAACATCACAGAAAATATAACTATACCACTTATAAATATAACTGAAAATATTACTCAACAAATATTCATAAGCATAAAAGATGTTTGTGATGAAAGTTGTTTAATTAATTTAGAATCAAAAGGACTTTCATTGTTGATAGAAGTAAATAATAACAGTACATTTATTCTCGAGCAGATAAAATACAACCAGCTTAAAGAAAATTTTCCTCCTGCCCAGACCGCTAATTTCACAGACATCTATCTTGACAATGAAAATTCCTCTGTTTCGATAAATCTTAACAAATATTTTTCAGATGCAGATGGCGATGAACTTATATTTGATTCAAATTCGCTTCCTGAATTAAATGTTTCTGTTGATAAAAATATAATAACATATTCACTTAAAAATTTCGATGAATTCAATAAAACATATTCTGCATACATTTATGCAACAGACGGAAAAGAAATTATAACTTCAAATATGTTTAATATTTATGTGAATTATGATTTAGTATTGAATGAAACAAATTTAACCGCAATAACAACAAATTTAACATTTAATTTTTCAGAACTTCCATTCTATGTTGATCAGAAATTGATTGAGTTATGGGGAAAAGATCCAAATGCAAAACCACGAGTAATATTTGAATATGATACGCAACCAATTGAACCTCCAACCCTTGAAATTTATTTAGATGATTTAAAAGAAAAGATTAAAACAGAAAAATTAGATGCAGACAATGAGGATTTAGTTGAACTTGATGAAAAATTACAAAAAACAAAAAACAAAATTAACGTTACTGAAAATGAAACTGAGAAAAAAACATTAAACGAAGAAATAGATGCAATAGACGAAAAAATTAAAAAAGCAAAATTAGATGAACATATTTTAAATACAACAATAATTGTTGAACAAACATCTTTGAATGCAGGAATAGAAGCCACAACAATATCTCTTGATACACTTGAAATTCTAAAAAATATCACTAATATTGCAGGCATTTATCTTGATGAGCCTGTATCTTTGTTATTAACTGAATCAACACAGCTTTTAAGAGTTGATGAAGCAAAAATTTATGCATTAAATAATTCATTCAACAATTTAACCTTAGATGGTTCTGGTGTAAAAATATGTTTAATTGATACGGGTGTTGATACAAATGTTGTCAAGAATTTTAAATATGGCTATGATTTTGTGAGTAATGATAATGATCCTTCAGATGATAATGGTCACGGAACTCAAATAGGATATGTGCTGTATAATGTTTCTCCTTCATCTGAATTAATTGTTGCAAAAGTTTTAAATGAATTTGGCCAAGGCTATGAGTCAGATGTTATTGTGGGATTGCAATATTGCATCGAGCAGAATGTTTCAATTATTTCAATATCTTTAGGTTCTGGAGAGTATGACGGATTTTGCGATAATAATTTAGTTGCAATTCTTGCTAATTCTGCTGTTGATTCAGGAATATTTATTGCAGCAGCTGTTGGTAATGACGGTTCAACAACATTAAAAGCACCTTCATGCGGTTCAAAAGTTTTTAGAGTTTCTGCCTCGACAAAACAAGATGAAGTTTGGTCAAGCTCCAACATGAATTTAATAATAGATGTTTTAGCGCCAGGTGTTGATGTTTTAACAAAATCAATTTACGGCGGTGATGAATTTGTTTCAGGAACATCTATTTCAGTTCCATTTGTAACTGGAGTTTCATCATTATTGATGCAGTTCAATGAATCTTTAAAAAACAGCCCTGATTTATTAAAATCATTATTAAAAGAAACAGGAAAACAGATTGAATATGAATTGAACGGAGAATTAATTAATTTCTCGAGAATCGACGCATATAATGCTATAATTGAAAATAAAACAACAAACATTACACAACATAACATAACAAATGCAACTGATTTTATTAATCCTTCATTTGAATTAGAATTAGAGACTGGTTGGTTGATATCTGGTTATGAAAATTATTCAAATTATAACAGAACAGCAGATTGGAAAACAGACGGAAATTATTCGTTTTATGCATTTAATTTGAGTTCTGATAATAATTTAACATTATACCAAGAGCTGAATTTATCTTTAATACAAAATTTTGAATTTGATTTAAATTTAAGTGGTGGATTTGTTGAAGTTTATATTGATAATGAAATTTTAGGGATATTTAATAAATCTAATTTGAGCAGTAAAATAAATTTATCTTATGCTGATGTTCATAATGTTAAATTTGTTTTCGTTAGTTTAGAAAATTCCTCTGATAATTATTTTTATTTAGATAATATAAAAAGCAATGTTGGTTTGATTTATGAAGAACTGGCAAATAACTATAATTGGTGTTATCAGGAACAGGCAAATGAATCAACAGCCTGTGGGGGATTGAATACAGGAACATATGGAAATCCTGGTTTATGGTCTGATGGAAATTGGAGTACTAGTTCAGGAGCAGGTACGGGGGTTTATGTTAATTATTCTAAACCAACAAATGCTGTGGCTACAAGCCTATTGCAAATAGCTACAGATAATTGGGAAATGATAAATAAAACAATAGATGCAAATTGTTGGGCTCAAACCCCGCTACAATTTAAAGTAGTAGGGGGCGTATCAAATACTCTCTATTGTTATACTGGAACTGCCTGGCAATCTTTGGGAAATGATTTTGATGGATCTAGTGTTTTCGAAGAAGCAATGTATTGGAATATACTTCCAAGTATTTCTAATCTTGTTTTAAATTCAACATCAGGAACAAATTTAACAACAGAAAATCTTACTGTTTCTTATACTGCAAATGGAAATATGGGAAATTTCACAGACTGGAGAAAGAATGGAGTTTCAATGGCTGTTCTTAATATGCCGTTTGATAATAATGTTTCATCTACAGGAACAGGGGATATAAAAGATTATTCAACATATGGAAATAACGGAACACTTTCAGGAGCAACATGGAATAATTCAGGAAAAGTCGGAGGAGCATATGTATTTGATGGAGTTAATGATTACTTTGAGATTTCTGATTCAACTAATTTGAATATTAATGGGGCCAGTGCAAAACTAACAATAGAAGCATGGATAAAAACAAATCAAAACACAGAAGGAAGAATTGTAGATAAATTAAAAAATACAGGTGGTATTGGGGGGGGATATTATTTTGGTATAAAAAATGGATTAATATGGGCAGGAGGAGGGTTTGTTGACGGCGGAACATGGTATAATAATCACACATCTTTAATTAATAACAGTCAATGGCATCATGTTGCCTGGGTTTTTGATTATGTGGAAAATACTCAAGCATTATATGTTGATGGTTCAAAACAAACTAAGACAGGAGAATATATAAGAACATCTGCAGGATATACTTTATCTGTGGGCTCGCAAAATCCAATCCAAGGTTTGAATTATTATTTCAATGGAACAATAGATGAAGTAAAAATCTATAATGTTGCATTAAGTGATCAGCAAATCAATGCAAGTTATCAGGCAGGTGTTGAGAATCATTCAAATAATGTTTTAGTTGCTAATGAAACAACAAAAGGAGACAACTGGACAGTTTTAGTAGGAACATGCGATATTAATAATTGTACAACAAATATTTCAAATAGTTTAATAATATTAAATACAAATCCTGTTGTATCTAATATTATATTAAATTCAACATCCGGATTTAATAAAACAACAGATAATTTAACTGTTTCTTATTTACAATCAGATGTTGATACCGCAGACATATTATCTAACTTTACAGACTGGAGAAAGAACGGAGTTTCAATGGCTGTTCTTAATATGCCTTTTGATAATAATGTTTCTTCAACATCTGCTGGTGCAATTAAAGATTATTCAACTTATGGAAATAACGGAACACTTTCAGGAGCAACATGGAATAATTCAGGAAAAGTCGGAGGAGCATATATTTTTAATGGTATTGACAATATGATAAGTGTTTCTTTTGTTAAAAATGATTCAATCAGGTCAGAAACATATTCTGCATGGATTAAAAGAAAAGGACCGAGCAGTGGAGCAGTTGCAGGAATTGTTTTAATAATGAATCCAGCAACTAATCCTCAATCAGGCATACTTGGAAATGACAGTTCAATAAGTGGATCGCAGTGCCAAGCATCTTTAAAGTCAGGTGGATTGAACTCAAATAATATTGACATAACGTCTAATAATTGGTTTCATATAACTTGTATCATGTCATATAATGGAACACATCTTAATATTTCAGCTTATAAAAATGGAGTTTTTGACAGTAGCGCGGTATTAAATGATACTCTTTATCAATATACTGCAACTCAACTAAGAATAGGA
>CAZSEK010000019.1:0-4113 GCA_964605945.1 uncultured Methanosarcinales archaeon | reverse complement strand
GAAACAACAAAAGGAGACAACTGGACAGTTTTAGTAGGAACATGCGATATTAATAATTGTACAACAAATATTTCAAATAGTTTAACAATATTAAATCAAGTTCCTAGTCCTTCAAATATTATTTTAAACACCTCAACTGGAAAAAATTTAACTTCCGAAAATCTAACTGTTTATTATTCAACAACAGATTATGATTCAGATGCTCTTGGAAACTTTACAGACTGGAGAAAGAACGGAGTTTCATTAGCTGTTCTTAATATGCCTTTTGATAATAATATTTCATCTACAGTTGAAGGAGCAATTAAAGATTATTCAACTTATGGAAATAACGGAACACTAATAGGGGCTACATGGAATAATTCAGGAAAAATAGGGGGAGCATATGTTTTTGATGGAGTGAATGATTATATTAATACAAGTTACGAAAGAATTAATACAACTAATTATTCTGTGGATGTTTGGATAAAAACAACTCAAGCAGGAGATCGTACTGCTATTATTCAAGATAGGGGAGTTTCAACAGGATATAGTTTAACATTAGGTATTGGTGATACTCAAGGATATGGAGGAGGTCCAGGAAAGATTTGGTTTGGTGTAGATTCTGCAATTGTTTTAGGGGGTGTTGCTGCTGTGCAGTTAAGCAATGATAGTCAATGGCATCACATAGTTGGAACATGGTCTGCTCTTGCAGGAACACCAGTTAATAATTCTCAATTTAATTTATATATTGATGGGATAGATGTTGAAACAACTAATTTAACATCTCCTGGCGGAACTTCTCCTTTAAGTGGTTCAGGTTCTACAAAAATAGGCTATCATCAAAATTGGGGCAATTTTTTCAACGGCTCAATAGATGAAGTAAAAATTTATAACAGCTCATTATCTCCTCAACAAATTTATGCAAATTATATTGCAGGTGTTGAGAATCATTCAAATAATGTTCTTGTTGCTAATGAAACAAGAAAAGGAGACAATTGGACAGTTTTGGTTGGAACATGCGATATTAATAATTGTACAACAAATGTTTCAAATAGTTTAATAATATTAAATCAAGTTCCTAGTCCTTCAAATATTATTTTAAACACCTCAACTGGAAAAAATTTAACTTCCGAAAATCTAACTGTTTATTATTCAACAACAGATTATGATTCAGATGCTCTTGGAAACTTTACAGACTGGAGAAAGAACGGAGTTTCAATGGCTGTTCTTAACATGCCTTTTGATAATAATGTTTCTTCAACATCTGCAGGAGCAATAATTGATTATTCAACTTATGGAAATAATGGAACATTGCAGAAAGGAACAGGAGGAAATTATGCTTTTTGGAATAATTCAGGAAAAATTGGAGGAGGATATATTTTTGATGGAATTGCTTCAAGCATAATCGTTGAAAATGTCGAAGTAAATGCTGCTGAAGAAGCAACAAACACTGTTGAGTTGTGGGTTAACTGGGATGGAACAGGAGGACAAGATTTTTTCGCTATGCCTTTTGCATTTAATACCGCTAAGGTGTTAGCTTTTAGTAGTGCAGGTTCATACTATTGTTTTGGTTTCAACACAGGGCAAAGTAATATATTCGGAGTGAATATGACTGCTGTTCCTATGGCAAACACATGGAAACATGTTGTGGCTGTATTCTATAATGGAATCATAAACGCATCAAACAGCAAGTTATATATTGATGGTGTAGAACAAATAATATATGCCTGTGCGGGTGTTGCACCATCACTATCATTTAATGCAACTCAAGAAATAGCAATAGGAAGTTCTTTTAACTCAAATAATTATAATTTCAACGGCTCAATAGATGAAGTAAAAATCTATAATTATTCATTATCTCCTCAGCAAATTTATGCAAATTTCATTGCAGGAAATGAAAGTCATTCAAATAATATCTTGGTTTCAAATGAACTTCAAGCAGGAAACACTTATTCTGTATTGGTTGGAACATGCGATATTAATAATTGTACAACAAATATTTCAAACAGTTTAACTATTTCTTCTGCATGCGTTGGTGCAACAACAGCATTCAGATGCGGTGAAACAATAACAGAATCATGCACTTTGGATGGAAATTTAAGTTTTACAGGTGCAGGCGATTGTCTTTCAATTGGAGCCAGTAACATAATAGTTAATGGAAATAGTTATACAATTACGGGAGATGATTCAGGAAGCTCTTATGGAATTAATGTCGACGCTTATAATAATATAACAATAGCAAATTTCACAATCACGCATTTTGCATATGCTGTAGTTTTTGGCTCAAATTCTGTAAATTCAACAATAATTAATAATATTTTTAGTTCAAATACTTATGGGGTATATTTCTCTCGTTCAGATAATAATCTTATAGATAATAACACCATTATTTCAAACACATTCGGAATTTATTTTAATCAGGCAAAACACAATTTAATAAAAAATATCAATTTGACTTCAAATAACGTAGGCTATCTTTGTAGTGCTTGTGGAAATGAAACATTTATTGATACAGTAATTGCTTCTTCTTCGGTTTCAGACATTAACATAACTGGTGGTGCAACAAATTCAACATTCATAAATGTATCTTACAATAAGTCAAAAGTTCATGTGACTGGAGGCACGGCTGTTTTCAAATGGTATCTTGATGTTTTTGTGAATGATTCATTCAATAATGCAATATCTTCAGCAAATGTAAACATAACAAACAAAGATGCGACTGCTGTATTTAACGGTCAGACAAATTCAACAGGATATATCCCAAGACAAAATGTTACAGAATATTATAAAAATTCAACAATAGAATATTATTATAACAACCATACAATAAATGCATCTAAAACAGGATATTACAGCAATAATAAATCAGTCAACATAAGCGGAAACACCAATACATATGTAACATTAACAAAACAAGGTTGTGTTGGAACAAGTGCAACATTTGGTTGTGGCGAAAACATGACGCAAAGTTGCACTCTTAACAGCAATTTAAATGGCAATGGCGATTGTTTCTTTATCCTCTTTAATAACATATATGTGGACTGCAACAACTATACTTTAACAGGCGCAGGCACTGGCCACGGAATAGCCATAGGCTACTCATCAGGCAGCGGCATTCAAAACGCCACAATAAGAAATTGCATAATCAGCAATTTTTCAGAGGGAATACATGCAATAATGGAAACTTGCCTTGCTACAGGAACAAAAATATTAATGGCAGACAGCTCCTATAAGAATATAGAAGATATACAAATAAATGATTCTGTAATTTCATTCAACATAACTTCAAATAAGACAGTTTCTTCCAGAGTTCTGCAAACATATGTCCATAATGCATCAGAATATTTAATCATCAACAATAAAATAAAAATCACAGGAAATCATCCTATTTTTGTAAATGCTGAATGGAAAGAGGCAGGCCAAATAAAAATAAATGATAACTTGTTGGGCCATGATAACCAGAAAATAAATGTAGACTCAATACAAAAAATCCATCAACAGATCCCTGTTTATAATCTGCATGTTGAGGGAAATGAAAACTATTTTGCAGAGGGAATTCTTGTTCATAATAAAGAGGGGGGGTACTATCCTGGAGTCAATAACAGCATAATAAACACCACAATATTTAACACAACATATGGTTTGCTTCTGGAACAGCAGTTAAATGTGCTACTAGAGAATATCACAGTTAACAGAACAACATATGGAGTTTACATGAACAGATCAACCAATAACACTCTAGTGAAAGATTCCCAAATAATCAATTCAACAACTTGGGATGTTTACTCAGCAGCAAATGCAACAAATATCAATACTCTTCTAAATGTTTCTTTCAACAGAACAAAAATCAATGTTACCAACGGAACTCTTTTTTTCAAATGGTATGTTGATGTTTTTGTGAATGATTCATTCAATAATGCAATATCTTCAGCAAACGTAAATATAACAAACAAATATTCAACAACAGTATTTAACGGCCAGACAAATTCAACAGGATATATCCCAAGACAAAATGTTACAGAATATTATAAAAATTCAACAACAGAATATTACTACAACAACCATACAATAAATGCAAGCAAGACAGGATATTTCAGTAACTCAACATCTATAAACATAACAGGCAATATAAAT
>CAZSEK010000018.1:0-18113 GCA_964605945.1 uncultured Methanosarcinales archaeon | reverse complement strand
GCTAAGCTGGCTTACACGTTAATGCTGTGGGCTTCAGCCCACAGTAGTTTACTTTCTATTTTTTTTGAAAGTATTTTTTCTACAAGGACACTTGTGTCAGGGACTATTTTTTCTATCATTTTTACTCCTTAAATTTTTACAAAAACAAAGGAAAAACTTGTTTTTCCGTTGATTTGAAATTCTTTGAATTTCAAACATTTAATAAAAAGTAATCAAGGACAATGTTGAAACTTACGTTTGGTCACTATTGTTTCCAAAACCATAAGGTTTTCAAAAACGTGCGACGTCATTCACTGTGTGAAGTTGTCCGAATTTTTTAATAATTTTTATCCTATAAATAAACTTTCTATCCAATAGCCGAAAACATTAAGGACCAAAATCATTCTTTGACCGAAATTGGCTTTTGAAATTATTGTGAATGATTCTGTTACAGAGTAAATGTTATTTTTTTCATCTCTGTATGTGACATTTATGCGGTATATATTTTCATTTGTTTTCATTGCTGCACCGTCAGATATTATTGTGAATGATTTTTCATTGTTCATCGTGCTGAAAAACCATTCTTTTTTCATGACAGGACTTTTGACAATAACTTTTATGTCTTTAGGGTCTGATGCAGATATTGTTTCAAGTTTGAATTCTATATTAAATACGTCGTTGAATTCTGCAGTTTCAGGATGTGTTATATTTGTTATTTTTATGGCTGGTTTGTCAAGAACATTTATTGTTAGATAATTTGTTTTTAATATTGCATCATTGTATGCTTTTATTTCAACATTTCTTATTCCTTCTGAAGTAAATTTCTTTTCAAACGAGAATGTTGTTTTTTGTATATTCAGCTGTTTTTCTTCGCATTTATCATCGATGCATATGCTGATTTTTTCAAATGTTTTATCTCCTCTGTTATCAAGGGTGCATGCAATGTTTATGCTGTCTTCAATATAGGTGCTGTCTTTATCTGTTGCGCATTCAAGAAGGACATTTTTTGAATAAGGTTTTGTTTCTTCTTCTTCTTGCGCTTTCATTATGTTGTATACATCTTCATAATAAAGAATTTGATTGTCTTTTTCTGCATTCAACATTGCTGTTGATGTTTCATTATATGAGTTATAAACAGTTATGGGAAACGTATATATGTATTTATCATTGAATGTTCCTTCAAGTCGTATCATCCAATAAACTTTTTTATTTTCAAAAGGTTTCAGAAGAACTTCTTTTCTGTGTATCGGTTCATTTAATGCGCTTTCAACAGCATCATCAAGTATTTTTACTTTTTCAGTTTTTCCCAGATATAAATCTGCAACCTGATAATAATTTTTGGGATTTTCAAGTTCAACAACAACCAAATCATACGAGTTGAATCCTATTTGGTTTTTATAAAGATAAGCACTGAAAGAATAATCTGCATATTCATTAGAGCCGTAATTTAAGACATGCACATCAATATCCATAGAATTGGTTTTCATACTTATATCTTTTCCAGCATATTCAAAATTCACACTCGGAGTTACAGAATCATGTGAGTCCATAAGTTTTATGTGCGCAGCGTCAATGAATCCATACTGTCCGTATGTTACATCATAAGGTATCCATCCATATTCTGGGAAATAAATTTCTGCCCATGCATGTGGAACCCATTTTGTTCCAAAAATATTTAAGTTTGTATAAGAAACTCCTGAAACAAATCTTGCAGGTATTCCTGATGCTCTGTTAAGTGAGATGAAAAGATTGGTTATTTCATCACATACTCCTTCTTTATTATTCAGAACCCAGGAAGATTTTTGGTTTGCTCCTTCAATTAATGAATTTAAATCATATTTTATGTTTTTTCTGACATATTCTGCAAACATATATTCTATTTCAAAAAGATCGTCTTTGCCAGACCTTAATTCAGATGCGATATTTTTTATATCTGCTGTGATATCTATGTTTTGTGTAGGTTGAATATATTTGTGATAGGAAGAATCTATATTTTGTATGGGGAAGTTTGTTTTTTTTGTAAGTTCATACAGCTTATGCTGGGTTTTTACTTCTGATTCTATTTTTATGTTGTATTTTGTCTGGCTAGGTTTAGTATATGTGAATCCTATTGTTTGTTGTTCATTGTCAAAAGAGATTGTTTTTGGATCTGTTTTAATATAAGATACATTTTGTCTTGGACTTTCTTTGGGATAAAATGCAACAGAAGCACTTATCCTTTCAATATAATAATCAGGATTTGTTGAGATAATATCAAATGCATTTTCTAAAGTTATGATTGATGTAAGTGAGGTTTTATGAGAATAATCTATTGCAGATGCAAAACCCACTGTAAGAACAAGTAATACTACGAATATAACAATATTCTTTACTTTACTATAATCACCATATCCCATTATATTCTTATGATTAGTGTGGTATTTATATTGTTTATTATTTATATTCTCAAAAACTTTATAAAATGGCTATTTATTCTTTAACTATATGCCGAGGTGGCACAACCTGGTACTGCGCTGGATTGCTAAGCACTATCGCGTGCTTATGATTACCACGCATTACGCGCATTGATCCAGTGCCCAAAAGGCATGTGAGTTCAAATATCCCAGAGGGAGACCACAAATCCCTCAGGATTTGGGAGTCTCATCCTCGGCGTTTTTTATTTTTAATAATACAATAAGATTTTTAAACAGCTTATTTATCCTATTCAATATAGCGGGGTAGGGCAGAGTTCGAGACACTCTGTTTCGAGCGCCTAAACAGGAGTGCCCGGCGGGCTCATAACCCGCAGGTCGCTGGCCAGGGACGATAAATCCTTGGGCGAATTCAAAAAAAGGCACTCAGTAATGAGGACCTCTTGAAAGTCCAGCCCCCGCTATATTTTTTTTAATTCTGTCGTTCTATTGATTCATTATTCTTCGATTTATTATTTGTGTTCAAAAGCAAGTATGAAACAAATAAATAAATCTCGAATAATTCTCAAAGGACACACTGGACAGATAGGCGAAAAGTATATCTATATGGAAGAATTTCTAAAAAATATGTCGCAAAATCTTTCAAAAATAGATATTAAAAAAGGATTAAAAATTCCTGTACATATTACAGAAGATTTAGCGTATCTATGTGGTGTTTTTGCAGGAGACGGAAGTATAAATTATCGCAAATCTAAACATGAATATTCTCTTAAAGTTGTTGGAAATCCCAAAGATGAAAAAGAATTTTATCATTTAATTATTGGTCCAAAATTTGAAAACGTTTTTGGAATATTTCCACGAATGAAGTATCATGATAAAGCAACAACTTATGGATTCTCGGTTTATTCAAAAACAATTTATAATTATTTAGTTAATTTTATTGGTTTGCCTTCAGGTGTAAAATATGGTTCTCTTAAAATCCCCGAAATATTTTATGAAGATGATAAATTATTGATTGCATTTGTTAGAGGAGTATTTGATACTGATGGATGCATATCTTTTAAGAAAAGAACAAAGCAGTACAAAGATTATCCAACGATTAGTGTTGCCTCTAAGAGTTCTAGATTCATTAAACAAATAGTAGAAGTTTTACAAAAAATTGGTTTTGAACTTTGGGTTCAATATAATTATAAGAAATATGATTCGAGAATAAAGGCAGGATATACTATAATAAGTACAATTAATATAAATGGTAAACCTCGTTTAAAATTATGGATGAATAAAATAGGATTTTATAGTCCAAAACATTTAGAGAAGATAAAGAAATATGGAAGAATGTAAATTATTTCTTTTTATTCTTGTAATTTTCCCTTTTCGTGTATCTTGCTCTCAAAGGACACACTGGACAGACAGACGCAGGATATTTAAATAAAACGACATTTCTTGTTTAAAACACAAACTTTAAATAATAGTTCCTATTATAGAAACTATTATGGAAAGTAAAGAGAATAATATGCTGGAACTATTTTTTGAAATGCCTACAAAAGAATGGCATTTTGAAGAAATTTTGAAAGAAGCTAAAATAACACGAAGTAAAGCAGATGGATGGCTAAAAAAATTTATTAAAGAAGATTTAATAAAAAGAGTGAAGGAAAAAAATAAAATGCCTTACTATATTGGTAATTATGAAAATCCTGCTTATAAAAACAGAAAAAAAATATTTGGATTGAATAAATTATATCAATCAGGTTTTTTGAATCATCTTTCGTCATTAAAAAAAGTTAAAACTGTGATTTTATTCGGAAGTTTTTCACGTTCAGATTGGTATAAACATTCCGATATAGATGTTTTTATATATGGAAATCCTGAAGGATTAAAAGTTTCAAATTACGAATTAAAACTGCATAAAGATATTCAATTATTCATTTGTCAAAATAAGAAAGAAATTAACAAATTAGGAGAACCTTTAATCAATAATATTATTAAAGGAGATATAATAAAAGGAGAATTAGATTTTATTAAGGTGGATATAAATGCCTAAATATAGAACTCAAGAAGAAACATTTTTGAAGTGCAAAAAAGAGGGCAAATTCATATTTTTTGAAGAAAATAAAATCAAAGAAATTATTTCAACAATCGAGATAGCAGAAGCAGACATAAAATCAGCAGATATTTTAAAAAAAGAAATCTCTCATAAAAGTATGCAGTGGGTCAGCATATATAAATTATATTATGACGCTATTCATGAATTAACAGAAGCATTTTTGAAATTTGAAAAGATAAAAATAGACAATCATCAATGCTTGTTTGCTTATTTATGTGAGAAACATCCTGAACTAGATTTGGACTGGGATTTTTTTGAAAAAATAAGAACAAAAAGAAATGGAATAAATTATTATGGACAGCAAACAACTTATGAAGATTTTAAAGATGTTGAACTTCAGTTTAATCTTTATGCTAAAAAATTAATAAGCGAGATAAGGAAGAGAATAAAGAATAATTGATTATTATATTAACTAGGATCAATAATTTAAATTATTTCTTTTTCTTGTAATTTTCCATTTTTGTGTGTATTGCTTCCAGAACAAACTGCGCCCTGCTTGTATATCCTAATTTGCTGATTTTTACTATATGATCTATCTCTTTGGCTAATGGTTCTGGAATAGCAACATTTGTGTATTTAGCTCTCATAGTGTACACATACAGAAACATTTATATATTAGTTTTCGTGTACAGGTACATTATAGATAAATTTAATGTTTCGGGGGGATAAAAATGGGGAAAAGAACAACAGAATTTGTTTTAGGATTAATTGGCGGAATTTCAGGATTTTTTGGTGCAATAATCGCTTTATTTGTTGGTGGTTTAGCAGGAGCTTTTGGAGCAAACGGAGCGTCTACAGTTGTTGGTTTAGGATGGGGAGCAATATTATTTTCCATTCTAGGAATTGTCGGTTCAGTTGTTGTAAAAAGCAAAGCCAAATTAGGCGGATGGTTTATGATTGTAAGTTCTGTAGGAGGATTAATTTGCATTAGTTTCTTCTATATATTATCTTTCGTATTGCTGCTTATTGCAGGTCTGATGGGAGTAATAAAAAAAGATAAATGAGGTAATAAAATGAAATTAAACAAAATATTCACAATTGTTTTATTGTTTTTATGTTTGGCTTTCTTGGTAGCATGTACTCAGAATATAAATAAGACTGATCAAAAAATGACAACTTCACAAAATACGACAAAACAAACTACACAATCATCAACTCCACAAACAACTTTACCGCAAATATCTACTGCAACAAACATAAATGATTTTTCTGCGGTTGAAGAGGGAGAAAAGATAAGACTTTATTTCTTGCTTGAAGATGCGAATGGAAAAAATACCATTTCTGCAGGTCACATCAAATTAGATATACTTGATGATGTTAACAATTCGTTATATTCTAAAGAATTTGATGTAACAACAGCAGACTTTGTTGATTATCAATTTTCTCTTACAGGTAAAGAAATGGGGAAAGCCTATGAATGGAGAATTCAAAATTCAGAAATTAAGAAAGGTATTGCCTCATATTACGGAAATGCTATTTTAACTTTCACTAATACTAATAGTAAGAAGATGACTGCAGAAACATCAATAAAAATTCCTGCTTACACTGATGAAGAACTTGTGCAAATGAGTGAAGATCAATACCAACTAAAAGCAAAAACAATAAATAAAAAAAGAGCCTTCGGCGATTTTGAAGTTGTTGTTACAAAAGTGGGTTTTTATGAAACATATGAGTATTCAAAAAAGAAACAATATTTCAGAGCAGATATGGAAGTTAAAAATGTTGGAAGTGAAAGCGAGTATTTTTCCCCTTCAGGAATGTCGGTTATTGATGGTTCAGGAAATCAATATGAATCGAGCTATGGTGGTACTTTAGATACGTTTTCAAAAATGTATCCAGATATAATTAAAAAAGGATATGTTTTGTTTGATGAAATACCTCAAACATTAAATTCAGGAAAAATAATGTTCGAATTAGGATATGATTCAAGTTATGACCCTTATTTATTTGAGTATTCATTTACATTGAGTTAATTTTTTTCTTTTTTTTTCTTTTTTCCATAACACTTCCCATCATCATTCCAAGTTTTTTGTTTTTTCAAAACAAAAACTTTTTTAATCATCGATTTATTCCATAGATATGTCCAACTTCCCACATCTAAAAAATCCCTTCATTCTTGCTCCAATGGCAGGAATAACTGATGTTGCATTTAGATTAATGTGCAAAAAATATGGTGCATCTCTTGTTTTTACAGAAATGGTTTCTGCGAATGCATTATCAAGAAACAACAAAGCAACAATAAAACTTCTTGAATCAACAAAAGAAGAAAAACCTGTTGGCGTACAATTGTTTGGGCAGAATACTGAAAATCTTGTGAAAGTAGCAAAAATAATTCAGGATAATTATAATTTTGATTTAATTGATATTAATTGCGGTTGTCCTGCTGTAAAAATAATAAAAGAAGGCGCAGGTTCTGCATTGATGAATAGACCTAATAAAATTGGCGAGATGGTTTCTGAAATTACAAAGAATGTTGATTTGCCTGTGACTGTAAAAATACGTGCAGGAATAAATTTTAAAAATATAAATTGTGTTGAAATTGCGAAAATTGCTGAACTTTCAGGAGCATCTGCAATAACAATACACGGAAGAACTGCAATTCAAGGTTATGGCGGAAAAGCTGATTGGAAATATATTTCTGATGTTAAAAATTCTGTTTCAATTCCAGTTATAGGAAATGGAGATGCAATGACTCCAGAATCTGCCCTTAAAATGATTTCTGAAACAAAATGTGATTATGTAATGATTGGAAGAGCAGCACGAGGAAATGCATTTATTTTCAAGCAATGTGTTGATTACATGAATGATGGAAAATATGACAAAAAGATAGATAATAAAAAAGAATTTCTCAAATATCTTGAACTTGCGCAAAAATTTTACATAAATTTCAAAGCAATTAAAGTTCAAGCAAATTATTTTACAAAAGGAATTATTGGCGGTGCAAAAATCCGAGAAAAAATACAAGCATGCAAAGATGTTGATGATATTAGAGGACTGTTTTAGATATTGTTTCTTTAATTATTTTTTAAATTGAATATTTCATTAACTTTATTAATCCATAAATTTCTTAATTAATTATGTCAATAAATTATCTTGCAGGAATTGATGAAGCAGGAAGAGGTCCTGTGATAGGGCCATTAGTTATAGCTGTTGCTGCAATAGATGATAAACACGAAAATGAGCTAAAGAAAATTGGCGTTAAAGATTCTAAGTTATTATCAGAAAAGCAAAGAGAAGAAATTCTTGAAAAGATGATGAAATTAATTAGATTCAAATATGTAATAATTCAGCCAGAAGAAATTGATGAAGCTGTTTTATCCAAAACATATAATCTTAATTGGTTAGAAGCAGATAAAGGCGCTGAAATATTAAATGACTTGAATAAAGAATCAAATAATATGATAAAAAAAGTAATTTTAGATTGCCCTTCAACAAATCTTTTTGCTTATACTTCACATTTTCAAGAACACGTAAAAGATAAAGCTATGAAAATAATTTCAGAGCATAAAGCAGATTTTCATTATCCGATTGTTGGAGCTGCATCTATTATTGCAAAAGTCACAAGAGAAAAAGAACTTGAAAAATTAAAGAAAAAATACAAGATAGATTTTGGTTCTGGTTATCCTTCTGATCCAAAAACAAAAGAATTCATCGAGAAGCATTTTGACAATCTGACTTATGGACATATATTCAGGAAATCCTGGGCAACATTCAAGAATGCTTCTGAAAAAAGCAAACAGAGAAGTTTAGGGGAATTTTAGAAAACTTTATTAATCCTTTAAAACATTCATAATTCTTGGGGGAAAACATGGAATATGATGTTGTGATTATTGGCTCTGGTCCGTCAGGATTATGGGCAGCAGAAACTTTGGCTAAAGAAAATAGTTCTTTAAATATTGCTATAATCGAACAAGGTAAAATTTCTTCAGGGGGTCTTATTAATGACTGCAAATTAAATCTTTCTACAGAAATAGGTATGGATTTAGAGGAATTAAAATTAAGCAAAGCAACAGCAGAAAAATATATTCAGGAAATTGATGATAAATTTTTAGAATTAGGCGCTGATGAAAAAGTTTATGGAACAAATGAAGAAGAAACAAAAAAATGGGTCGATAGAGCAAAAAGATGCGATGTGCAATTGATTGTTGCAAGACAAAGACATGTCGGAACAGACATGAGCAAAAAACTTGTTGACAAATATACTGCACAACTTGAAGCAAGTAAAATTCATTTTCTTCTCGAGACACATGTTTTTGAGATAGAAAAAAATGATGGTTTTAAATTGATGACTTCAAGAGGAGAAATTCATTGCAAATATCTTTTAGTAACTCCGGGAAGAGACGGAGCATATTGGTTCAGAGGACAGGCTCAAAAATTAGGAATTCCTTATAGATGGGGACCAATAGATGTAGGCGTTAGAGTAGAGGTATTATCCGAAGTTTATGACCCGATAACAGATTATATTTATGATCCTAAATTTATTTTTAAAACAAAACACCATAATGATAGAACAAGAACATTCTGTACAAATAAAGGAGGCAAAGTAAGAATAGAGCCTGAAGCAGGAAAAGGGTTTCATTTAGTTAATGGAGATGCTTTAAAGAATTTCAAGACACCAAATACAAATTTTGCAATCTTAAATACAATAGAACTTACTGAACCTTATGCAGACACATTAGAAATGGGACGAGATATTGCAAAAGAAACATTAAGATTAGGGGGGGGAAGACCTCTTGTTCAAAGAATGGGAGATTTTCTTGATGGAAGAAGATCTAAAATGACAACTTTCTTTGATGCATCCAAAGGTTATGATTTAGTTAAGCCCACATTATCTGTTGGTTCAGCAGTCATACCCGGAGATATAAGTTTAGCTTATAGATCAAGAATAATGGATAATATTAGAGATAGTTTGGTTGCTTTAGATAAGATTGTTCCTGGTGTGGCAAGTCCTGCAACATTATTATATGCGCCTGAAATAAAATTTTATGATACAAAATACGATACAACACCTGAACTTGAGACAAATATGAATAATTTATTTATTGCAGGTGATGGTGTTGGCAAGAGCAGAGGAATAGTTGGTGCTGCACTAACAGGAATTATGGCTGCTAGAGGAATATTGAAGAAGAATTAGTTTTTATTTGTTCTTATTACATTCTATTTTGTTGATTATTTTATATTTAACTCTTATATATATTCCATAACAGCAAAATCTTTATAAATCAACCCCATTAATAGTATATATTATTTATAATATATTTATAAGATGTAATATAGAGGGTGTGAGAGTTTAAAATTTAATATTTAGATGTGAGTTAAAAAATGCCTAGTACGAGAATAACAAGATTAGAAGCAAAAGGATTCAAGTCATTTGCAAACAAGACAGAAATCATATTTGGAGAGAAATTTAATTGTGTTCTTGGTCCAAATGGTTCAGGAAAATCTAATGTTATGGATGCATTATGTTTTGTTCTTGGTAAAGGTTCTGCTAAAGAAATGAGAGCAGAAAAATCTTCAAACCTCATATACAATGGAGGAAAATTAAAAAATCCTGCAAAAGAGGGAGAAGTTAGCATATTCTTCGACAATAAAAATAAAGTTTTCCCTCATATAAAATCAGAATCAAAAAGAAAAAAATATGACTCTTCTTTATATGAAAATGAAGTTAAAATCACAAGAATAATTAAAGAAGGCGGGCAGTCAGTCTATAAAATAAATGATTTAACAAAAACAAGGCAGGAAGTTCTTGATTTATTGAGTTTAGCTAAAGTTAATCCAGACGGATACAACATAGTTCTTCAGGGAGAGATTGTAAATCTTATAGAAATGACTCATTTGGAAAGAAGAGGAATTCTCGAAGAGATAGCAGGTCTTTCAGTCTATGAAGAGAAAAAAGAAAAAGCACTAAGAGAGCTTCAAAGAGTGGAAGAGAAGATGAATGAAGTAGAGATTATTCTTGCTGAAAGAAAAACACATCTTCATGAATTAAAAAGAGACAGGGATCAGGCAATTAAATTCAAGGATTTAAATGACAAAATAAAACAGAATAAAGCTACACTTCTTAATTCAAAAATTCAAAGCAAAACAACAGATTCTGATAAACTAAAAAAAGACATAGACGACGGAAACGAAAAACTAAAGAAAATAAATGAAGAAATTGTAAAAATCAAAGAGCAGATGGATAAAAAGAAACATGAAATAGATAAGATTAACAAAGAGATAGAGGAAAAAGGAGAAAAAGATCAGGTAGAGATTCACAGAGAGGTTGAAAGATTAAAAATAGACCTTGCATTGAACAAACAACGAAATGATTCTATCAACTTAGAATTAAAGAAAATAACAGACAGAAAATCACAATTAGAATCATCACTCAGTGAGCTTACTGATAAAATAAATACTCTTAACATAAACAAAAAAGAGCTTGAAAGTACAATACATGCAAAAGAAAAAGAGATAACTCAAGTTGAAAATAAAATAAGGATATTTCAGGAAAAAAATAATCTGCAGGACGCAATTAAAATAGACCAAGAAATAGAGCAGATAGACAAAGATGCAGAAAAACTGCAGGAAGAAACGCAAAAATTAAGAGAGCAGCAACAGGATTTATTGAGAGAAAAAGACAGGTTGGAAATTCAGATAAAGAATCAAGATAGTGCAATCGAGAATGTTTTAAAATTAGAAAAAGAAAATAAAACACAGCTTGATGCATTAAAAAAGAAAAAAGATAATTTCAAGAAAACAACACTTGAATTAAATACTGCCCTAAGTGAAAATTCTTCATTAGCATCCCAGTTAAATAATGCACAATCAAAAATATTAAGCAGAAAAGAAGATCTGGTAAAATTAACTGCTAGAAATTCTTCTATAAAAGAAAGTCTTGCAGCAGGTGTTGCTGTCCAGAAAATACTGGCAATGAAATCTTCAAATCCAAAAATATACGGCCTTATTTCAGAGCTTGGAAATGTTTCTGCAGAATTCGCTGTTGCGCTTGAGGTTGCAGCAGGAGGAAGGATAAAGAGCATTGTTGTTGAAGATGACAAAGTTGCTACAGAATGCATATCTTATTTGAGAGAAAACAAATTAGGCGTGGCAACATTCTTACCACTGAATAAAATAAGATCTGTTTCAATAAAACAAGAACTGAAAAATCTTAAAACTCCAGGTATAAGAGGACTTGCAATTGATTTGATAACTTATGATCCTAAATTCGAGAAAGTTTTCAGCTATGTTTTTGAAAATACTCTTGTTGTCGAGGATATAGAAACAGCAAGAAAAATAGGAATAGGAAATTACAGAATGGTCACAATGAAAGGAGATCTTGTAGAAAAGACAGGAGCAATGCAAGGAGGCTTCAGGCAGAAATCAGGTTTAGGATTCCATGAAAAAGAATTGAGCGATAATTTGATGAAATTAGAAAAAGAAGTTGCTGATGCAGAAAGAGTAATTGAAGTTCTTGAGCAGAAAAAAACAGACAATGAAGAATTAATTTCAAGATTAAGAGAGCTGAAAAATAATTTTGATGCAGATATAATTGTCATGGAAAAATCATTGCATATTGATTCAAATGATCTTGATGTTGTAAAAAAACAAAAAGATGAATTGAGAAAAAACATGAGAAAAATAGATGATTCTCTTGATGAGTTATTAATGAAAACATCTGAAAAGAACAAAGAATTAGCTCAGATGAAAATGAAGAAACAACAATTAAGAGACAAGATAAATGAATTAAGAAATCCTGCGTTACTTGCAGAGTTAAATGCATTTGAGCAGAAAAAAGGAACATTAAAAGAAGAGGTTGCAGCATTAAGAAATGAGATAAAATCAAATGAAGCCCAGATAATTAATTTATTGATGCCTGAAAAAGAAAATATACAGAAAATTTTCAAACAGCAGGACAAGGAAAAATCAGGATTTGAAGATGAGAAAGATAAAATAATTAGAAAAATTCAAGAACAGGAAAGCTCATTGAAGGAAAAAGAAGATGTTGAGAAAAAATTCTTCGCGCAATTCAAGGAATTATTCAATAAAAGAAATAAATTATCTGATGAAGTTTCAAAACACGAAAATAATTCGTTTAATAAAACAGATGAAACAAGAAAAATTGAGCAAAAAGTTAATATTATTTCACTTCAATCAGCAGAATCAAGAGCACAACTTTCAGGCATGATGGAAGAATTCAAACAATATGAGGGAGTTGAGCTTTACAAAGACAAACCTGAATCAGAAATACTTAAAGAAATTGCTCAATTTGAAAAATTAATAGGAGATATTGGTGCTGTTAATATGAGAGCACTTGAAGTCTATGAGAAATTAGAAATAGAATACAAGAAATTTATAGAGAAAAAAAATACAATTATTAGAGAAAGAGAATCTGTTTTGGTAATGATAAATGAAATTGATGCAAGAAAGAAAGAATTATTCATGAAAACATATGAAATCATAGACCATAATTTCAGTGTTATTTTCTCTGCATTATCTACAAAAGGAGAAGCACATCTTGAATTAGAGGATAAAAACGATCCTTTCAATGGAGGATTGTCTTTAAAAGTAAAGATAACTGGAACAAAATTCTTAGATATAAAATCATTATCTGGTGGAGAAAAAACAATGACTGCAATTGCATTCATATTTGCTGTTCAGGAATATGAGCCGGCGCCATTTTACGTTTTGGATGAAGTTGATGCTGCATTAGACAAACGAAATTCAGAAAAATTATCCCAACTTATAATGAATTATTCACATAAAGCACAATATATACTTATATCCCATAATGATTCAGTTATTCAGGAAGCAGACACTCTATATGGAGTTTCCATGAATGAATATGGAATAAGTAAAGTTGTTAGCTTGAAGTTGTAATTAGCTTACTTTGCGTACCTTAATAATTATCTTAAAGAACTTAGCGCTTCTTCAATGCCTTTGGCTGTCTTGTCCCAAGAGAATCTTTCAACAACCATTTTTCTTGCTGATTCGCCTATTTTCATCCTTAGTTTTTCATCAAGAACCAATCTATTGATGTGTTTTGCAAGATGATAGGGATTTTGTTTCTGAAAAAACATTCCATTGATGTTATTTCTTATATAATCTTTGATAAATCCAACTTCTGTTGAAATAACAGGAAGTCCGCAGGACATTGCTTCCAAAGCGCTTAAGCAAGTTGTTTCTGTAAGAGATGTTACGCAATAGATGTCCATTGCCTGAAGATAAGGCACAGGATTGTTTTTTGATCCTGCAAGAATAACCCCATTTCTCGATGCCAGTTGTTTTTTTATTGATTCAATTCCATCACCAACTATAAGTAGTTTTACTTTATGGCCATTTTGCTGTATTCTTGTAAATGCTCTTAATAAAGTTATGATATCTTTTTCTCTGCTTATTCTCCCATGATATCCTATGACTATTTCATCTTCAGATATATTCAGGCTGGCTCTTATTGTTTTTCTTGCTTCTATATTTTCAACAGGTCTGAATTTGTTTGTATCTACACCAAGATTTACAACTTCTGATTTTGTTCTTATATTATTCCAAAGGAAAAGATCAGATACGCTGTGAGAAGGCATTATCAACAGGTTGCTCTTATTGTAAATTCTTTTTGCAATTCGTTTAACAAATATATGTGAATATTTTTTTAGCAATGGATTATTAATTGCTTTTGAAGCTAACTCCCATTCTATGGAATGAATAAATGATGCAACTGGTTTTTTGTATTTTTTTGCAGCATTTAAAGCAAGAAGACCAATTGGACCGATTGTCTGAGTGAATACTATGTCTGTTTCTTTGATGATTTTTCTTATTTTATTTAATTGGAATTGAGGCACAACGAAATCTCCTATTTTTATGAATTTCATAAGAGGGATCTTCACTAGTTTGATATGAGGATCTTCATGAGTTCCAAAATCAGGCGCAAGAACAGTGATATCATATTTTTTTGCAAGCCTTGGTATCATCTCAGAAAGAAATCTTGCAATGCCGTCCCATCTAGGAAGAAAATTATCTGTAGCGATAAGAAGTTTTTTCTTTTTTTCCTCGTGATGTTCGATTGTTTCTTTATGTTCTTCCATTTTATTAATTGTATTTATTAATCAATGTAATTCATTAATTATCTAATTTTATAAAATACTTCAGCATATTTGACTTTGTTCCTTAATCCGTTCCACCACGTCCTTAAATAGACACTCCACATTAATAAAAATAATGCTCCTCCCTGACTTTTAAACATCTTTAATGCTTTGATTTTTATTTTGAATGTATCTGATATGTCAACGACAATCTTTACATAATGTCTTTTTTTGAGATTGAATATGTTCCATACGTCAAACATATACACTTCACAAGGATATTTCATTTTGTCAAGTGTTTCAACAACTAATTTATTTGTTGCTTTGTGCGGAGTTAAAGGATCGTCTAAAGAATGTGTGAATATTCTGTGTGGTTTGTATTCAAGAATTAATTTTTTTAATCGTTCATACGCTTTTTTTGTTTTCATCTCTTCAATCATTTTTCCTTCTTCATATCCTAGAAAAATGACTCCGTTTCCGCCTATGAATTTATCAACAGCCTTAGCTTCTTTAACTCTTGAAGGAATAATGTGTTGTTTCTCAAACCAAGGATGCGATTGTTCTCCATAACAAACGATGACTGTATGTACATTCTTGCCTTCTTTTGCATATTTTGCAATAGTGCCTCCTGGTCCGAATATCTGGTCATCTGAATGGGCGCATATGACTAAAATGTTCTCTGTATTATTTTTGACTTTTTTATTAGGCATATTATAAGAAGGATATTTATTGTTTATTAATGTTGTGTTGGTTGGTGTACAGATTATGTTATTTTTTGCTTAGCATTCAACAGCTTCAGAACTTCTTCTTTTTTACAATATTCTTGTTCTATTTTATTTATTTCTGATTGAGATAATTTGATATAAATGATTATTTTTAGATTTGCATATGTCCATGCTTCAGTATTCCATAATCGAGTATATGCTGTGGTGTTGTATTGTTCTTTGTGTTTTTCATCATAATATTCATACCAACTATTTCTGTTTTTTTGATGTATTTCGGTTTTATCGAAAATAGTTTCATTTCTTTCATTTTCCTTTCTTTTAATTTCATATAATTTGTTTGTTATTTCATCTAATTTATCTAATAAAGAATCTCTTTTTTCTATGAGTTCAGTATAGCTATTCATATTAATTGGGGGGTATTCTTTTTTATAAAGTTTTGTAATTTTATAGTGAAAACAGTTAATAGAAAATATAAGAAAATAAATATGCGTCGACCGGGACTTTCGTGAATAAATGATTTATTCTTTTCGAACCCGAATAGCCGGCTTGGAAGGCCGGAGTCATAGCCGTTAGACCATCGACGCACAGATAGTAGAAAAAATAATAGGTTTATAAATATTTCTTATTTTAAAGCATGATTGAATTTTTATAAACCTTTTCTCACTTCGCTATGCTTTTTCCAAAATATTTCTCTTTCTCGTCGAAATATTTATAAATCATCTTTTGTTTCTTAGAGTATGGTTTTAGATAAGCTTGGGGAATCATTAAAGAACACATTAGATAAGATAACAAGAGCGTTATTTGTAGATGAAAAATTAATCAATGAATTAGTTAAAGACATACAAAAAGCACTGCTTCAGGCAGATGTTAATGTAAAGCTTGTTTTTGAGCTTACGAAAAACATAAAGGAAAGAGCGTTAAAAGAAGAGACCCCAAAAAATATTTCTAAAAAAGAGCATCTTGTAAAAATAGTTTATGAGGAACTTGTAAAATTCTTAGGTGGAGCAGGCGCAAAAATAGAAATAAGCAAAAAACCATTTTATATCATGCTTGTAGGACTTTTCGGTTCTGGAAAAACAACAACAGCAGGAAAACTTGCAAAATATTATCAGAAAAGAGGATTTAAAGTCGCGGTAATATCTACAGACACATGGAGACCTGCAGCATATGAGCAATTAAAGCAATTAGCTGACAAATTGAATGTTGATTTCTACGGTATCAAAGGAGAAAAAGATCCTGTTAAAATATTCAAGACATTTGATTCTGATCTGAAAAAATATGAAATTGTAATAATAGATACTGCAGGAAGAGACGCACTTAATGATGAATTAATTGAAGAATTAAATAAAATAAAATCCGTTGTAAAAGCAGACGAAGCATTATTAGTTATAAGTGCAGATATAGGACAGGCTGCAGAAAAGCAAGCCCAAACATTTCATGATACTTGCAAAATAAATGGAGTCATAATCACAAAACTTGACGGAACAGCAAAAGGAGGAGGAGCTTTAACTGCTTGCTCTGTAACAAATGCTCCTGTCAAATTCATAGGATTAGGAGAAAAAGTTGATGCTTTGGAAGAATTCAGACCAGAAGGTTTTGTAGGAAGATTATTAGGAATGGGAGACTTGGAAAGTTTGCTTGAGAAAGTTCATGATGCAATTTCAGAAGAAGATGCAAAAGATTTAGGAAAAAAATTCCTAAAAGGAGAATTTAATTTAATTGATTTATATGAGCAGATGCAGGCAATGAAAAAAATGGGGCCATTGACAAAAGTCATGGAACTCATACCTGGATTTTCAGGAGTTAAAATTCCAAAAGATATGCTTGAAAACCAGGAAATCAAATTAGATAAATGGAAAATTGCAATGCAGTCTATGACGAAAGAAGAGCTTGAAGATCCAGACCTTATGGATGCTTCAAGAGTTGAAAGAATTTCAAAAGGCTCGGGATTGAATCCGTCTGAAATAAGGGAATTATTGAAACAATACAAACAATCAAAGAAAATGATGAAAATGATGAAAGGCAATGACAAAAACATGGACAAAATGATGAAACAGATGCAGTCAGGCCAGATGAAATTCTAATTATTAAAATAATTCATTAAAAACATATTAAAACCACATAAAAAATATATACAACAATATTTCAAAATCAAAATGAAATTCCTCGCATTTGTTGATACTCACGGAGATAATGATGCTTTAAAGAAATTATTCATTAAAGCAAAACAGACAGATATTATTCTTTGCGCAGGAGATTTGACTATATTTGAAAATAATCTTGAAAAATACATGCGAAAATTGGATTCAATAGGAAAACCAGTTTTGATTATTCCAGGAAATCACGAATCAACAGCTTCTTTAAGTTTAGTTGCTTCAGATACAAAAAATGTGAAATTAATTCACAAATCATTTTATTTATTCAATGATTTTATTTTCTTTGGATGGGGTGGAGGAGGATTTGCTTTGAATGAACCTGATTTTGATAAAGCAGCTTCTCAATTTTCAGACAGCTGGAATGCGCAGGAAAAAAAAGATGGAAAAAATTACAAATTAATTTTAGTAACTCATGCACCACCTTATGGAACAAAACTGGATGATTTAGGAGAACATATTGGATGCAGAAACATATTAAATTTCATAAAAAAATTTCAGCCTGTTTTAGCTGTCTCAGGTCATATTCATGAAACAGCAGGAGCAAAAGACAAAATAGGCAGTTCTATTGTTGTAAATCCTGGTCCAGAAGGAATGTTGTTTGAATTCTAAAACAAATAATATGAAATTTATTCGAAAACTCGCCTAAGACCTTGCTTTAGCTTCTGTTTTTAACTGATGGA
>CAZSEK010000017.1:0-18340 GCA_964605945.1 uncultured Methanosarcinales archaeon | reverse complement strand
AAAAATTCGAATTCTGGGAAAAAAAACATCCGAAATGAATATCTGCGCAAAGTCAGAATAAACGATAAATTTATATATTCATTTTTATAATAAAGATTACTCAAATGAAAAAAGAAAAACAAGAACCTGTAACAGAAATCGGTGTCGGAACAATAGTCCGCTGGGCATTTGCGATATTAGGGGGATTACTTTCAGTATTATCAGCAATAGTCACAATAAAAGCAGGGCAGGTGTTTATAGGGCTTCTTTTCTTTATTCCAGGAATTTTTGTTTTTATCCCAAAACAGCATCTTAGAATAAGCCGGCCTTTGAAAACAATCATATTTATTGTCGCTTATTTTGTTCTTTTAATAATGAGTGGCATGAACACTCCTCAACCAGAACAGCAGTATGAATACTATGGATTAGGACAATCATTCAATATAACTTTCGGAAATGATGTCTTTTCAATGAAAATAGACAACATAACTAAAGAAACAACTATGAAGATTAATAACAATCAAAATCTTACATCATCAGGATTTTATATTTTTGTTAATGGAGGAATAACTAATTTAGGAAAAACAACACTTGATTTGAAATTCACTTCAGAATTAAAAGATGGACAAAACAACACATATTCTCTTTTTGCTAAAGATACAAAAGTTGGCGGATTCCAGCCAGGATTAGAGAAAGAATTCTACCATGTTTTCGAAACTCCTAAACAGGTTTCAGGATTGAAATTTTTCATCAAGGACAAGACAAGCATAATCAAAGTTGTCAATTTGGAATAAACTATTTGGGCGGTTGTCCAGTGAGAATATTATTTCAGACTATTTTATTATGCTGAATTTATAGAGATTTATTATGAACTCTTATTATATTGAATCTATAGAGATTTATTATGAAATGGCGTTTACTTGGTGAATATATTTGTGAAGAATAATATCTTTCATTGTTAATATTTGCTTCTAAATCATAAGAGCCATCTTGATTTTTTTTGGTGTTTATATTAAACTTTGCTTCTTTCATGTTTTTGAAAGTTTCTTGTACAATCGCAGCAATATTGTCTATTGTTTGCAATGGGTGATTGAATTCAAATAACACTCCTTTTTCATCTGGAAAACAAAAAAAATCTTGTGGTCGTATATTTAATTTAGAACATATGCTTTCTTTAAGTTTTTGATAAATCGGCTTTAAATACAATTAAGGTCACTATCCGTTAATAACTGAAATATGTATTGTATAAACTTGCTTATAAACCTTTCTTTTTGTTCTTGATTTGTGCTTAAGTAATATGATGTCCTATGTCGGGGATTATTTTAAAATATATTTAAAACACAAACTTTATTAACATAAACAATGAGTTAATAATATGATTTGGAACGAACTCAATTATACAAAAAAAGGAGCATTTATCGGAGGATTTGTAGGTATATTGGGGGTCATATTATTTTTAATTATGTCTATATCTGATTTCGGTATTTTTGAAATTATGGTTCTTCCATTCTTAGTGTTAAGCATATTGTTTGCATCTTTTGGTGTTTTCGGATGTAAATTTGAAATGTATCAACCGAATAATGGAGGGTGTTATCCAGAAGTAACTTTAGGTCTTGTTTTTACAATATGACCTATAATTAAATAATGCTTGTAATCATCTTCTTTTATTTCAATTTCAAAATCTGAAAACATCTGTTTTATCTCAGGAATATTAAAATAATGATGCACTATCCCTCGTTCATGCCCTTTAGTTGAAATAAAAGTATTCTTTTCTATTTCTAACGGTTCTTTATGAAAAATATCTTTTATTTTTGGAACAGTAATAAATATTTTTCCTTCAGTTTTTAGCACTCTTTTTATCTCTTTAATTAGTTTTTGTGCCTCGTATACTCTGGTGTGGTGTATTGCTTGAGTTGAAACTATACAATCAAAGGTATTGTCTTCAAAAGGTAATTCATCATAAAAATCATGGCATATTAATTTAGCATCTAATTCTTTTTCTTCGAGGATTTTTTTTGTAATTTCTATGCCCTTTTTGGCAAAATCAATTCCTGTAACATCAAATCCCTTATCTGCAAGAAAAACTATGTGCCTTCCACTTCCTGAACCTAAATCAAGTATTTTTGTCTCTCGATTTAATGATTCGATAAATGATTCTAACTCATTATGAATTTCATTAAAAAATTTTCCTTTTAAGGAAAATATTTCTTCCCAGTCTTCTTTATGTTTTTTAGTCAAATCAAGATTGTAATCATTCTTTAATTCTAAAACCAAGGATATTATTGCTTTTATTGAATTAATAATTCGATCTTCAAATTTTTCTAAGTTGTTTTTTTTAATTCTCAATAAACTTCCCAACACTCTAAGTTTTGTAAGTAATGTTAATATTAAAAATATTTTTTGATCAAAATTAATTTTATTTTTATATTTGTTAATAAGTTCTTTTTTTTGAATGTCATCTAATTTTGAATTTTCAATAAAGAAAATTAAATCCTCAACCAAGGGAGCAACACGTGAATTTTCAAAATCAATTATATTTAATTCTCCATTAACTAAAATATTTCTATCAACAAAATCTCCGTGAATTAGGTTGCTTGAATTGTCATAAATATAACTATAACCTAAGTAAAAGTTATCAACAATTGAAATTAAAAATTTTTTATCATATTTTTTAGGAAGATATTTTTTAACTCTTTGTTTAACTTCTTGGAGTTTTTTATCATATGGTTCAAAAATTTCAATTTCTTTGGGTTTTTCTTTTTTCTTTTCTAGAAAATGCAATTTTAACATTAAATCTACAGCTTTTTTGTATAATTCAAAATTTTTTTTACTTTTGAGAGTTGACCCTTCAAAAAAATTCATTAATATCCAAGGATTATCTCCATCACCGGATGATATCAATGGTTTTACTTCATCTAATTGAGAAGAAAAATAATTTATTGCTTTTCTCTCTCGATTATAGGAATTTATATTTTCTTTGTCGTCCCTAAATTTATAGATTTTTAATATAAATTTTTTATAAGAATTACTTACCAAGTAAATCTCATTTTTTGAAGGATTTGGCATTTCCTTAAAATCAATTACTTTTGTTTTCAAGCACTTCAATACCTTATTTTTTATTTTTTCTATCATTTTGAATGTATATAATCTCTCACTTTTTTAAAGTTTTGTTTTGGCATTAACTCATTATATATAAATAAATCTTCTAAGCTTCCTGATCCTGAATAAGGGTATTTAACACCTATACTTAATATTTTGGTTGGATTATTTCTTGCTAAAGTATTAATTATTAAACTATATAATCCTCTTTCTGGAAGATGCTCTTCCAATACAACAATTTTTCCAATATTTTTTGATAACATTACTATTTTTTCTTCATCAAAAGGTTTAATTGAATGGCATGAATAAACTCCTGTTGAGATTCCTTTTTGCTCTAAATATTTAGATAGATCAATTGTGCATGGGAGCATTATCCCGGTTGTTATCAACGCCACATCTTCTCCAGGTTTAATTTCAGAAATTTTTCCAATTTCTACAACATAATCACTAACATCTATTCTATCAAAACTTCTAGATAATCTAAGATATGTAGGACCAATTTCTAAAATTCCTTTCATTATTTCTTTTACTTCATGTGAATTGCTTGGAACAAGCACATTGAAATTAGGCAAACTAGCCATCATACTAATATCATTCACTATTTGATGTGAAGATCCATCTTGACCATTTAATCCTGCATACATTCCAACCACCTTTACATTTAAATTGGGTAATGCCACCGATTGATATAACTGATCATAATTTCTTCTAACTACAAAAGGAGCGATACTATGAATAAAGGGGACTTTTCCACAATAAGCAAGTCCTCCTGCAACACCAGTCATATTTTGTTCAGCGATTCCACAATTTATCGCTCTATTTGGAAACTCATCTTTAAATTGACAAGTTCTACTTGATTTAGATAAATCTGCGTCTAATGTTACAACCCTTTCATCTTCTTTTCCTAATTGAATTAATGATTCAATGTATTGGTGATTCATACTTTTACTCATTTTTATATCCTACACAATATCTTTTCAAAACTCTATCCTTAATTTTTCCGTGCACTGAATGAGAATCTGGATTATTTTCATATTCACGTATTCCCTTTCCTTTAATTGTTTTTGCAATTAATACTTTTGGACTATTTGAAGTGTTAGATTTTATTCTTTTGAATGTTTCATTTAATTCTAAAAGATTATGTCCATCACAAGAATAAGGTTGCCATCCAAATGAACTCCATTTATTCAGCAAATTACCCATAGGTAAAACATTTTCACAGGACCCATCATGTTGTAAACCATTATAATCCACAATTCCAACAAGATTACCTAAATTTTGTGCTGAAGCAAACATTGCCGCTTCCCATATTTGGCCTTCATTTAATTCACCATCTCCCATTAAAACATAAGTAGTATAATTCAATCCATCTATTTTTGCTCCTAATGCCATCCCACATCCGATAGATAATCCCTGGCCCAATGAACCTGAAGTTGCATCTACACCAGGAATACTTACTTCAGGATGTCCTTGAAACATTGAACCAAATTTTCTATAACTTTTCAATTGATCTCTTTCAAAAAATCCTTTTCTCGATAATACCAAATATAGGGCCATATCTCCATGCCCCTTAGATAAAACAAACCGATCACGAGAATAGTTATTAGGATTATTTGAATCTAAATTCATTTGATTGAAGTAAAGTGTTGCTAATATGTCAACAATAGAAAGAGCACTTCCTGGGTGCCCGGATTCAGCATTAGAGATATATCTAAGGATATCTCCTCTAGTTTCTTTACATATTGTTTCAAGTTTTTTAATTTCCATATGTTCCTCCCAAAAACCTCAAAGGATTTTCATGACATACCCTTTCTGCTAAATCTTCATCAATTTTAAATAATTTTTCCTTAAAATCTCTTACAATATTTACCTCTGAAAGATTTTGTTTTCTTAATGGTAGATTAGAATAATCACTGTTAATTATAAATTGATCAATCATTCTTGGATTTTTTAATATAAGTTTTATGGCTTGATTCGCGGACAACTTGCCATGCCCTCTCTGGATTGTAATTCCTAAAAAATATTTTGGATTATGCCAATCTAAAATATCTTGATCAACATGATCAATAATTGCTCTTCTTGGTTCAATTCCTTGGGAAGTTAACAACTCGTAGACTCTCTTAGTTGCCCCAACCTTATTTTTTATAGGAGTATGAACAACTACTGGTAATCTAAAGTTCTGAGCAATCTTTAGTTGCTCGTTTAATAAAACAACCTCTCTATTATTTGACGAGTCTAATCCCAATTCTCCCAACAAAGGTATTTCCTTATTTTTACATTTTTTTTCTAATTCAGTTAGATATTTATCTAATTCAAAAGTCCTATACTTTGTATAAGGTTGTAATCCATAAGCATAAACGATATTTTTTTTTAGAGCATGCAGATTTACCGAAGATGGAATTTCCATAAATGTGTCTAATGAAATAACTTGCGTTTCTTTATCTAATTCATTAAAATGTTCAGCATCCCAAAACTGTGTGTGAGTATGTGTATCAATACATCGTTTGTTTGCCATTTTATTTTTTTATTATATCCTCCAAAATCCTTGTTGATTCTTCAAAACTCCAATCTTTAATTCTTGATTTAGCATTTTGAGATAATTCAGACCAAAGAGAATCATCTGAAGCTATCTTTCAGGTCTCTTGAATACATTAAAGAGATTTTTATGACTTAATCTATAATAGTAAGCACAGCCAACACTGCATCCATAAAAAGGATTTAGTGAGATGAATGATTTTGATTTAAAACACAAATTCTCTTCTAAAAATTCTCTTAATCCAATATCTTTTTTTTCAAATGATTTCATTTTAACTTCTTTTACCTCCATATTTCTCAACTGCTTTTGGATCAAAGCCGGAAGATGATTTTAATCCAGACCTCCTATATAAATGATCTGTTTCAAGAGCAATAGCTCTTAGCATTAAAGAATAAATCTCAAATTCAGATAAATCTTTTGTGTGGTAGTTTGGAGGAAATCCTTTAGTAATGTAATTATCAAAATTCCTCGAATTTAAAATCATATCACTTTCTGATGAATTGGCAAAAATATGAATTCCAGGGTAAGGGGTAAATATGCTACAAGAGATAGTCTGAATAAGATCTTCTCCCAAGATTTGATCTAATCTTTCAAGAGTTTCGTGACAATCTTTTAATCTCTCTCCAGGATATCCCAAAATAAAATTTGCTTCTCTTATTGGAAAAATATCTTTAATACTTCTTAATTCTGATAAATATTTATCATAAGTTTGTTTCTTGCCCATTAATTGCAAAGTATTATCAGATAAACTCTCTAAACCAAATTTAATCCCAACAAAGTTATTTGAAGCCATATGTCTATACATCTCTTCAGACATTATTCCTGGTCTGGTTTGAAAAAAGAATGAGACCTCTGGAAAATTTCCATGTAAAATTTCTGCTAAATCTCTTGTTCTTTTTTCGGGAATACCTGTTAGACTATCAGCAATCCAAATAGTATTTCCAGTATATTTTCTGATTGTATCAATATCTTCAAGAATTGCATCAAAATCTCTAAAAGTCATTTTTCCATTTTCAACACAAAAATTACACGAAAAGGGGCATCCCCTAGCTGTTTGTAATTGAATAGACATATTTTCCAACATTCCTTCAGGAATCAAATGATATGCAGGTATTGGAATTTGAGATCCGTCGATTCTTTCTCTTGCAGGTTTTATCACATATCCTTTATTAGATTTATAAGACAATCCGTCAACTTTTTGAAATTCACCATTATCTCTTAAAGTATCTATTAATTCATCAAGTGTTTTCTCTCCTTCTCCTCTTACTACTCCATCAAATCCATCATCTAAAGCTTGTTCTGGAAGGTAAGTTACATGGGGCCCTCCAACGATTGTTAAAAGAGCGGGATTTATTTTCTTTACTTTTCTTAAAGATTCTAAAGCTTTATTATAAGTAACAGTCATTGCTGTAAATCCCATAAGGTCAGAAGTTTCAGCACCATCTCTAAGTGCAGATTCCCATTCCCCCGTATATTCAAGATAATCTTGATGCAATATATTTGTTTCCACTCCTTTATTTTCCAACAAAGATGCAAGAGATAATACTCCAATTGAAGGTTTAAAGGTTTTATTTCTTGGTTTAAATGGTTCAATATTATGTTTCACATATATCCTTTCAAAATATTTTTCTTTTGCTTTTTTCCTATATCTTTTTAATTCTTTAAAGAGAGGCATAACTATGTAATCTGGCTCTGATGGAACAACTAAAGATACTTTATCTAATTTCATTTTATTTTCCTTTGTATTCATTTAATCTAGTTAAGTCAATTGTACTGTATGTATCAATCTCATTTCTATTATGAAGCGATCTTGAAACAAGCGAATTAAATTCTAACATTGCAGTATATAATTCAAATTCAGAAAAATCTTTTGTTCTAAAATTTGGAGGAAAAGAATGTCTTGCAAATTTAGAATAATTTCTATCATTAATTGTTAATCCTGATTGATCTGGATCGTTAAAGTGGGTTGTTCCAGGATAGGGTACAAATAATCTTGCACTAGCCGAGTTAATTAATCCTTCATCCAACATTCCTTCAAGTCTATCAAGAGTTATGTGAAAATCTTTTTTGGTGTCTTTAGGATAGCCGATGATAAAACTTCCTTCAATATAAGGAACTAATCCTTTAACATCTCTTAATGTTTGAACATAATTTTCATAAGTTTCTCTTTTTCCTTTACTCATTAATTGCAAAGTGTTATTAGACAAACTTTCAAGTCCAACCCACAAACCAATAAAATTATTTGAGACAAAAAATATGTCATATCTGGGTTCATTAAATCAATTCTATTTTGATAGAAAAAATATAAATCAGGAAAATTATTATTAATCTCTTTGACTAAATTTCTTGTTCGTTCATTATCTATTCCAAAAACACTATCTGAAAGAAAATAATTATTAAAAGGAAATTTCATTTTTGCTTCTGCAATATCTTCTAATACTTTTTTAATGGGTTTAACTTCATATTGCCCATTTTCAACACAAAAGTTACAGCTAAATAGGCAACCTCTTGAAGTAAATAAAGGAATTGAGGATCTTTCTCTCATTTTAGGAGGAATTAAATTATAATCCGGATTAACAATATATTCCTCCGTTATTTTTTGTAAGGGAGTTCTTATTATTTTTCCCTCTTTAAAATATGTCAATCCGTCTACTTGTTCAAAACCCGTGCCTTCTTGAACTTTTCCAGCTAACTGGTTTATTGATCTGTCTCCATAACCTCTTATTACAAAATCAAAACCATCTCTAATCGCTTCTTCATCATTAAATGAAACATGGGGACCTCCAATAACTACAGGAACATTTTCCCTTTTCTCTTTTATTATTTTTAAATAATCAATAGCACCAGGATACATTTTTGTTAAAGCTGAAATTCCAATTAAATCTGATTCTTTTATCATTTTTTCTAATTCTCTTTCTACATTTCCTTGTTCTTCTTCATAATCTTCATGAAGTATTCTGACTGTGTGTCCTTGATCTTGAAGCGCTCTTCCTAAAGATAAAACTCCGATAGATGGTTTGTAACTTACTCCTCTTCCAGAAATTGATACTAAATTGAATTGATTGAGTGGATGATTAATTTTTGAAGCTTTTTTTCTACTACTTTTAATTTCTTCATAAAGAGGAAAACAACAAATATCTGGTTCTTTTGGAACAATAAATCCAACTTTCATTTTAAAATACCCTCCAAATTATTTCTTCTTAAAAAATCTTTTAGCTGGCTTTCATTTGGCAATCCATTTCTTCCACCTAAAGATAAACAATTTAGTGCTGCTATTGCCGATGCAATTATTAAAGAATCCTTAATACTTCTTTCATTCATTGAGGAATAAGCTATTCCTGCCAAGAATGCATCTCCCGCCCCAGTCGAATCAACTGCGTCAGTAGGAAATGATTGCCAGTGAGTAATATTTCTAGTATTAAAATCAATTCCGTAAGAACCCTTTTTTCCTTCAGTAATAAAGGCTTGTTTTAGTGGGAAATTTCCAAGAAAATCCACAACTTCTTTTTTACCTTTAACTCCAGTAAATCTTTTTATTGCTTCTTCAGGTGCAACTAAAACATCAACATAGGGTAAAAGTAATTTTGTTTGGCTAGTTGATTCTGCACCATAAATAACTCTTTTGTTTTTCTTCTTTGCAAATTTAACAATATTTTCAGTACATCCTTTTTCTAATCCATCAATTAGAATTATATCGTATCTTTCAATTTCATCATAAGGAACTTGATAATTATCCAAGTAATTTGTTTTAGGGATTTTTCTCCATAATACGGTCCTAGATTCATTTTCATTATTACTAATTATAAAAGATTTATTGGCTTCAATTGCTGTTCTGGCAATTCCTGAAACATTTACTCCTTCTTTTTTTAAACTATTCACGATTGCATCCCCCTCAATATCTTGTGAAGTATTCCCGATGTAACTTGTTTGATAACCTAATCTCGATAGACAAACAAGTGCATTTGGAATTGGCCCACCAGCATGAAAATCACATTGTTCATATCCCAAATTTTTCCCATTTTCAATTGGAAATCCCTTTGTTAAAATTGTATAATCTAATGTATTAACTCCTACCCCTAAAACCGATTTCATATTGTTTCTCCAAGTAATTTAATTAATTTTGTTTGGGATTGTTTTATTCTTTTCTTATCTAATTGCGTTATGTCAAAAAATGGTCTTGAAAGTGGAAGATCTGAAACAATAAAATATCCAGAATAATTTTCAAGATGTTTTTTATAAAATTCATTTTCCATATCTACTACATCACTACCTTCAGAATACTTTTTGTCTAAAAGGCCATTAACAGTTTGAACCCTTCCTTCCTTAAAATAGGGGATCTTCATTGGATTATCAATATCTTGAACAATATCTCCAATCTGGAAATTTGAATTTAAGCCTCCACAATATCCCAACATATAAATGGGGTTAGAACATTCAATAACTTTAGCAAGATCCTCAGAAGCTCTTCCCATTGGGATTTGCATAACTAAATGATCAGTTGAGCCAATAGATATAATTGAAGGATTATACCATCCCCCTAATTCCTGTTTCGGTTTATATGTTTTTAATAATTCTTTATGGATTCCAGGTACAGATGAAACTATTAAAGGCATTTCTATTCCACCTATTCCAAACCATAATTTTTGAATTTTATTTCTATTATTCATTTTTCTCCCTCCAAATATAGGCGGTCTGGACTAATTATTTTTCCAACAAGACATACTGAAGGATTTTTAGTCCAGTAAGCCATAATTTTGTCTTGCATTAGTTCATCAAGAGTTCTTTCAAATAATGTGCCTTCTGTTTCTAAACATGTTAATCCCAAACAAGGTCTTAATGCTCCATATTGCGTTACATACACTTCTTCTCTATCTGCAATACGACACTTTTTTGTTTCTCTATTATCTGTATTTAATAAAACTGGAAAATCTAAATTCAAGTTTTTTAACCTATCTCTTAATCTTTTAATATTATCTGGAGCAACATATAAATGTTCATTTTTTTCCATTTCTCCTGTTTTTATTGGATTTAAGATTCTCCATTTCCTAATATTTTCTGGATTTTCATTAAGATATTTTGCAATAGGTTCAATTTCATAATAATTAGATGCCAGCAATATTGAATTAAGTGCAAATAATTCTTTCTTGCCTTTTTTTAAAAGAGTGTCAACACGAGGTTTAACCCAAGGAGTTTTTGATCTGTAGATTTCTTCTTGAACTTCTGGATCTAAAGAATGAAATGAAAAATTATATCCAATATTATTTGAATTAAAAAAATCTAATAATTTTTCATCTAAACCAAAACCATTTGTACATACTCTCAAATATAAATCATTAAGATTTTGTGTTTCTAAAATTGATTTAAGGTCTACTGTGGTTGGCTCTCCCCCAGTAATAGTTATATCTTTTATTCCGGATTGTACCATTCTTTGAAAAAGCTCTTTTCTTTGTTCATTTGTTATTTGACTTTCTTTGTTTTTTGTGAATGAACAATGAACACAATTTGCTGTGCAATAATCAGTAATTTCCCAAAAAACCTGTTTAATTTGATTACTTTTCATCTTCTTTTATTGGAATATACAGGGTGCACAAATATAATTCATGCACATTCCAATCCTCCGAAGGTTTTACAAGAATGTTTGGCTTTTTTGATTTTGGATTCAACCAACATAATGGGTCTGGACCATCAAAATGACCATATTCTAAGTATGAGGCTCCAATATCTCCTCCTTCACAAGTATTATAAACATTACATTCATTACATTTGCCTTGAGGAATTCTTTTTGCCTGTATTCTTTGAAATATTTGGGAACTCATTATTTTTTCAAGACTATCTGTTTTAATATTGCCTCCACTTTTAGTTAAAAATACTGAAGGACTAACTTCTCCGTTAGGTTGGATTCTTATAGATGTTTTTCCAGAAGGATCTCCAACAGAATGGCACCTTCCTCCAAAAGCGGATCTAAATAAAGGTTCAGGTGTTGAAACACTATGTGTGTTTTTTCTTTTATTGTTTAAAAAAGTATAAGCATCCCTTAACTCTTCTGGACTGAGTTTCAAATCATTTTCATTTACTTTGCCTCTGCCATTTGATCTAAACCTGTTCAATCTCCAATGATCAACATTCAATTCAGTTGCTAAATCATATATGCTTTGCAGTGTTTCAATATCAGAATTTTTCTTTGTAAGGCAAGTTACAATTTCAGTATCCATTCCATGCGAAACTAAATATTTAATACAATCTTTAGCTTTTTCATAAACATCTATTTTTGCTCTGCTGTGTCTAAAATTATTATGTCTTTCTGCATCAGGAAAATCTATACTAACACCAATATCATCAAACTGATCCAGGTGATCTTGAATTTTTTTAAGAGTAGTTCCATTTGTAGTATATGAGACTTTTATTCCCTTAGATTTAATATACTCAACAAGAGGTATAAAATCAGGTCTTATTGCGCATTCGCCTCCTCCAAAATTAATTGCACTTGTTCCATATTCTTCCAATTTATCCACTATGAATTTTGCTTCTTCATAATTTAGTTCATCTGGTGATGGTTGACCAGCGCTGCTATAACAATGTTCACAATTCAGATTACACCTTCTGGTTAGAGACCATCCAGCAATTAAATGTTTCATAACTATTGATAAGTAGTAGTTATTTATAAATCTTTTTAAAATAATTGAAGTTTTTTCGATGTTTACCCTTTCATAAAATTATAGATCTTTTTTGCAACATAAAATCCAAGAAATAAATAATTTGATAAAATTCAATTTCTAACAAATTTTAAAAATACCAACTTAAATCAACATATTTAAAAATAGCTTAATATATCTATCATCATGACGGATGAAGAAAGAAAGCAAAAGGATGAAACAGACAAAATACCTGAATTAAAAAACCTTGCTGTAAAAGAGATTATTCTAGATAATAAACCTAAAAAAGACAAGATAAAATCAATGTTTGCAAATGAAAGAGTCATTGCAGACAAATCAGACGAGTCAAGAGAATTATTTAATCAATCAAGATACGGAACAATGCTCGAGGATGGAAGACTTCAGCTTTCTTTGCTGGAAGGACTTTATCTAATTGAAAAAAACAGATTAGATGTCAAAGAAGGAAAAAAGATCCTGAATTTTGAAGCTTTCCTGAAAAAAGCAACAAAACTTGAACCAAATTTTTGGATAAGATATTGTGTTTTCAAAGATATGAGAAACAGAGGATACATAATTAAAACAGCATTGAAATTCGGAGCTGATTTCAGAGTTTATGATAGAGGAATAAAACCAGGAGAAGACCATGCAAGATGGATCATATATCCTGTTCATGAAGGTTCAACATTAACTTGGTATGAGTTTGCAGCAAAAAACAGAGTCGCACATTCTACAAAGAAAAGATTAATGATGGGCATTGTCGATGATGAAGGCGATGTAACTTATTACGAGATTAAGTGGATGAGACCTTAGTTCTTTATTTGGAGAGATTTCGCTCTTAGCGGAAATATTGCGAAAAATTCACCGTAATTCTTTTAAATAATTCTTTCTTCTTTTTATTATGTATTCAAACAAAACAAAACATCATCTAAAAAACACAACCTTTATAAGTAAGAAAATTCTTACTTTATTAGGTAAACATATGATTATAAAAACAGTTAAAATTTCAGATAAAGGACAGATTGCAATACCTCAGTCAATAAGGGATGAAATAGGTCTTGAACGAGGAGACGAATTATTAATAATTCAGCAGGATGGGCGAATTCTGCTGGAAAAATCTCAAAGAATAAATGCATTGATTCAAGATGATTTTAAAGACATGCTTAAATTAAGTGAAAAATCTTTGAAAAAAATTTGGGGAAATAAAAAAGATAATGTGTGGGGAAAATATGTAAAATGAATGTCAAACAAAAAGAAATAATTTTGCTGCCTTTTCCATTTACTAATCAGGCAGAAACAAAAGTAAGACCTGCATTAATAGTATCCAATGATTTATTTAATAAAATGTCGGATGATTGTATTTGCGTTCCTCTAACTTCTGTCTTAAAAAACATCAATTATTCGATTTTTATAGATGACGGTGATTTAATCTCCGGGAAATTGATCAAGCCAAGCAGAATAAGGGCAGATAAATTATTTGCTATAGAAAAAGAGATAGTTATTATGAAAATTGGCGAATTAAGTAGCGAAAAATTCAACAAAGTCAGAGAAAACATATTTGCAGTGTTATAACTTATTAACTTACTAATAGTAACAAATAGAAACATTTATAAATATTAAATCATTTCTTTTTTCTATGGAACCAAGCACTATACAACAAATAACAGAATGGTATCATAATTTAAATGAACTTAAGCAACTAGGAGTAACTGTGGGTGTGGTTCTTGCTACAGGAATAGCGTGTGCAGGAGGTATAGTGGGCATAGTTAATTATTTTTCAAATAAAAATGAGACACAATCTAGTTCTACTAAACTTAAAACAACTGAACTTAATCAAGATTCTGATTATATGCCTTCAAGCATATCTACTGCAATTAAAACAGGCGAAGATTCTAGAATTGAAGGAATCATACAAGAATTCTATAGACTTTCAGAAGGACATTCAGGAGTAATATCAGATTCATCTGGAAAAGTTCCATTTTATATTTCTGAGGACGAAAGCATAGTTCCAATTATATTTAATGATTCAATGAAAAATCAAACAAGAATAAAATTATCTGGAAATTACGATGATGATGAAAAACTATTTTCTGTTGAAAAACTTGAAGCAAAGTTTCTTGGCGTAGATTACGAAATTTAATTTAAAATTATTTAATTTTATTCAAATATTTTCTTCTTTATTTTTTTATATTTCTTTAATACTTACATTGTAGGTATATTTATATCTAGATTGATAATACCTACATTGTGAGTATATACAATCTATACTAAATCCTGAGCTTCACAACAGCAAATTATTTAAATGAATAGAATTAAGTTTAATTATGCTTCAAAATATACCTAGAGAAAAAGTCCTTGAAATATTAAAGCAAGGTCCTAATGTTCCTGCAAGAATAGCCAAGATTGTAGGAGGAGACAGCATAATTATAGGTGCAATATTGTCGACAATGGTCGAATCAGGGCTTGTTAAAATTTCAAAATTAAAAATAGGTGGAAGTCCTCTATATTTTCTTCCAGAGGATGAACCAAAACTTGAAAATTTTACAGACAAATTAAATGAAAAAGACAGAAAAACCTTAAATTTACTGAAAGAAAGCAAAGTGATAAGAGATTCTGTTCAAGATCCTTTAACGCGGGTTTCTTTAAGACAAATTTCTGATTTTGCAAAATCATTCCACATATATGGTTCAGAAGAACTATTTTGGAAATATTTTCTTGGTTCAGATGAAGAATCAGATGAATTAGCTAAAGCAATGGTTCCAAAACCAGAACCGATAAGCATCGAACCAGTCAAGATAGAAACTCCTGAGCCCGCTCAGGATAAAATTGAAAAAACAATAGAGAAAATTCAGGAAAAAGCAGATGAGATACAAGAAATAGACAAAACCATAAAAGAAGAAATAAATAAAGAAATAATACTAGAAGAAAAAATACCCAAAGAAAAAACTCCAAAAGAAAAGAAAGTAAAACCTCCAAAAATTGATAAAGTCTTTGAAAAATTAAAAGAATATTTTCAGTCGAAAAATCTCGACATAATAAACAAAGAAAAAATCAAGAAAACAGAATATGATTTAATTTTAAAAAATCACAACACTGATGATTACATATACTGTAAATACAAAGACAAGAAAACAATAAATGAAGGAGATCTTGCAGTAGCATTATTATCTGCCAAAACAAAAAAAATGCAGTGTGTTTTTCTGACAACAGGAACATTGAACAAAAAAGCAGAATCCATGATGGAAAAAGAACTCAAAGAGCTAATTTTAGAGAAGATATAATATAAAAATAAAATTAATAAAACAATAAATCTTAACATACAAAATGACTGATAAACAATCTGAAAAATCAATTATTACACCATGGGAAGTCAAAGGAAATGTGGATTATGATAAAGTAATCAAAGAATTCGGAGTTTCAAGAATAGATTCTCATCTGTTAAAAAGAATGGAAAAAGTTGCAGGAGAACTGCATTATTTTCTTAGAAGAAATATTTTCTTTGCTCACAGAGACATGAATTTTATAATGGATGAATATGAAAAAGGAAATAAATTCTTCTTATATACAGGACGAGCGCCATCAGGGAATATTCATATGGGTCATCTTGTTCCATGGATGTTTACAAAATGGCTTCAGGATAAATTCGGTGTTGAATTATGGTTCCAATTCCCGGATGAAGAGAAATTTTTGTTTAAGAAAGACATGACACTAGAGGAAACAGAAAAATATACTTATGAAAATATGCTTGATGTAATTGCACTAGGTTTTGATCCAAAGAAAACACATTTTATAATTGATACAAAACATGCAGGAATAATGTACAAAGAAGCAATCAAGGTTGCAAAACACATAACTTTCTCGACAGCAAAATCAGCATTTGGTTTTACGAATGAAACAAATATTGGGGGAATATTTTATACTTCAATGCAGGCTGTTCCTGCATTTCTTCCATCTGTTATTTACAAAAAGAAAATACCTTGTTTGATTCCTCATGCAATAGACCAAGATCCTCACTTCAGAGTCAGCAGAGATGTTATTCCAAAATTAGGATATTACAAACCAGCATCAATACAATGCAGATTCTTGCCTGGTCTTGGCGGAATGTCAAAAGATGGAAAAATGTCAAGTTCATCAGGAGACACAGCAACAATATATACAGTAGATGATGCAAAAACAATCAAGAATAAAATCAACAAATATGCATTTTCAGGTGGAAAAGTAACTGTTGAAGAACACAGAAAACATGGAGGAGACCCTAATGTCGATGTTGCATATCAATGGCTAACTTTCTTTGAAGAAGATGATGGAAAATTAGAAAAAATATATCACAATTATAAATCAGGAAAGCTTTTATCAGGAGAGTTAAAAGCAATATTGATAGAAAAACTTACAAAATTCCTTGCCGAACATCAGGAGAAAAGAGAAAAAGCAAAAAAAAGAGTTAATGAATTTATTTGGCATGAAGGTAAATTAAAAAAATAATCAAGGAGAATTAAAATGATTGAATTATTTTTATTGGATTTATTGATTTTTGTATTCTTTATTATGTTAATTTACGGGTTATGGGGTTATAATTAGAACGGAAGATCGTCTTCTTTTTTAGTATTTATTTCTCCTGTTTGATTTGAGCCATCTTGAGTATTTGAGGTCAAATAATCTAAATTTTTTGAATCATCTGGGTTTCTCGAATTAGTTGTCTTATTGTTCATCACCAAATCATCCAAATCTGCTAAACCTGCTTCTCTTCTTGGTTTAAATCTTTTTCGTTTGGGAATACCTAATTTTTCATCAACAATATCAACTATGTTCATATATTCTTTATGGCTCTTTTTATTTATTTTATATCCTAAATATTTCAGAAGTTTATAATAAAAATCTGACGTCTTAGTTAATATCACTATATAATCATCATAACCTGCTTTTCTCAAACTATGTGTACGCCCCATAATGTACTTCATTTTTGTATCTATTTTTATGTCGTCATGTCCTTTTACAGGTGGATGATATTCAACAATTATTTTTCTTCTTCTATGCACTATGAAAAAATCAGATGTTTTTCTCCCTATAGTTATTTGATAATTTTTACCATAGTTTATTTCTTTAATTAAACTATAGTTTAATAATAAATAAGCTATTTTTGCTTCATCTTTAGATTGGAAAAAAATTCCGTCACATTCAAATCCAATTCCTTGACCATAAGGTGTAAAATGATTAAATAGATTGCCTCTTAAATGGCCATGCGTATCGGGGCATTCTTTTATTTTTTTTTGAAGTGCTTTTCCACCCAATTTTCCTGCAGCCTTTAATTTTTTTGGATTGCTTAGGTATTTCTTCCAAATTTTTTTAGATCTTTTTGTTATTTTCTTTGCATTATTTATATGATAATCCGCTCGTCTATCTACATAATTTTCAAGCCACACCACATATACTTTCCTTGCCCTTTCACCCAAATCATCTTTTCTAGCCAATAATTTATTTCTTTGACTTTTAATTGTTGCTTTGCTTAATTTTCTACTACGTATTAAATTGGATGTTATGTAGGATATAGATTTGTTATCTTCCATCATCTGTATCATCTGTTCTAATTTACTCTCATTTAAACATTCTCTTTGTCTTCGACGTTTAGATAACCAAGAATCATAATCTTTTTGAGGAAGTTTTTCAAGTTTAATTAAGTTTTTAACTTCTCTTTCAAAAATAGTGTAAGAAACATTCGCTTTCTCCATTATTTTATCTTTAGATAATAACTTTTTAATGCCTGCAATCAATTTATTTTTCTGTGTTTCAGTTATTATTATTTTTTGTTCCATTTTAATCGAAAATATTTATTTGATTTTTTGAAATATCTTGTTTTCGTTTATATATTCTTGTCTCTTTTGCATTTATGATTATTGAAACATCATTTGAACAATATTCTACAATCGGACAGTATTGTTCACATATTCCTTTATTATTTAGAGAGCAGAGAAATTTTCCAATTACCCAGCTTGTTGGATCAAGTATTGTTGCATTTATTTTATATATCTGAGATATATCTTTATATATATGTTCTAATTTTTTAACAGTCACATCTACA
>CAZSEK010000016.1:0-18589 GCA_964605945.1 uncultured Methanosarcinales archaeon | reverse complement strand
AACCTAATAAAACTAGCAAGAAAAATAGAGATGACGATAAGATGACATTATCTTATTTTAAATAAATTTATAAACATTAATATTAAAAGAATAATATGGGTGATGATAAATATAAATTCTATTGTGTTTTACTTGTCGGTTTTGTTGCATTAGTAGGAATATTTGTAATGATTTTTGGAAATATTCCTATTTTAAATACAGATTCAATAGGACAGGCATATGGAATAATTCCTGCAACAACAATTAATGCAAATCTTAATACTGCAACGACATTTACTTCATCTGGAATGGTTTATTCAGGAGATACATTTATCGCAACATTAACACTTTCAGGAGGTCAAGAACCTTATACAATCAATTCTGTTCTATGTGATAATGAAGAAGCCAAAATATCTGAATCTTCATCAAATTCTTATGTTGTTGAATGTTCTTTTAAAACAGCTGAAAAACACATAATAATGATTTCAGGACAGGACTCTTCAACAACATCAAAAAAAGATTCAAGATGTTTAAAAACAAGAATAACCGCAGATGCTGTAAAAAATTTAAAAGATAAACTAGAACCTATTGTAGAAGAAGATACTTCAGAACAGATTGAACCAGTCATAGAAAATACATCAGAGCCAATTATAGAAGATACTCCGGAAGAACCTATTGTAGAAGAAGATACTGCAGTTGAACCTATTATTAATTGTGATCCTATTATTAAATCAACACCAATATTATTCAATGCAATATGGAATATTAATGTTATTGAACATAAAGTTGCTGTGATTCCTTTCTCAGGAAAATTAACATCAAATGTTTCATCAGCAAATGAAGGCGATGAAGTAATTTATACATTAAATCTAAATGAAGGGGTAAAGCCTTATCATGACATAAACTTTGATTGCGGAAATGATGAAACTGGAATAGAATTGCCAATTGATTCAACAGATATTTTTCAATTCAAATGTATTTATGCAATAAAAGGAACGTATACTGCAGAAGCTAATGCTTATGACAGCACAACTTCAGATAATGCAGAAGCATTATCTGCTAAAGTTATAGCTAGAGGAAATCAAAAATTAACTTTAACACAAACAATAATAATCATAGAAAATTTAATGAAACAACAGATAATTTCAACAACAGCATATAAAGAGACAAATGGAATAAAACAAAATTTAGAAAGTTTTTCAATTCCCACAACAGAGTCATTGAATCCGTATTCTATTAATAAGGAATTTACAACAAATCAAGAAATTAATTTAAAATTAGATGAAGGAATTAAAGCGCTTTCTTTTTCCGGTGAAGTAGAATTGCTTGGAGAAGATAGTTTAGTAAGAGTAATTTTAGTTGATCAAAATAATAATGAATATCTTGTCTATGAATCCTATTCTGCTTTAGATTCAAAAGGAAAATTTTCCTTAAACAATGTTTGTGAAGAAACATGTAATTTAGATACAATAGAAGTTAAATCATTAAAAATTCAGATTGAAAATGCAAAATTAACCTTAAATTTAGTTAATTATCTTCCTTCAACAAAAAGTACAAAATCAGGAGTTTCAAAAATGCAGATACTTCAAAAACAAAATGAATATAAAATAAATCAATTTAATGAAAATTTGAAACAGGGAGAACAATATTGGTATGCTGGAGAAACCACCTATTCTTTAATGTCCTATTCAATGAAAAAACAATTCTTTAAAACCCCTGAAGGAGAATTGCCAAATCTCGGTGGTTTTGAATATTATAATGGAGGAATTTTTATTTTACCAGAAGAAAAAATAAACCCCCTAATAGACAATCCTCTAGAAAATTTGGATAAAATAATTCCTATTCAAAATGAATTACTAACACCTGATTTAATTAATGGAGAAATAGCTCCAACCACCTATCTTGAAATTCCAGATAGTTTTGATTGGAGAGATAGGCATGGTGAAAATTGGGTTACACCAGTTAAATGCCAGGCAGGTTGTTTTGTAAATGGAAAGATTGAATGTGTAAATGGAACCTTTTCTCTTTATACTGGACCTTGTGCAAATTCTTCAAATGCCCAACAATGTTTGGATTTATTATGCGAACAATATTACGGTGAAGGAGCAACTTCACGTTATTGTGGAAGCTGTTATATTTTTGGTCCTGTTGGAGCGCTTGAAGCAAATATTAATTTACAATACAATCAAAAATTAAATTTAGATTTATCAGAACAACAGATTTTAGATTGTTCTGGTTCTTATACGGGATTGGGATGCGGAGGAGGATATCCGGGCTCTGTTTTAAGCTACATTCAACAAAATGGAATTGGATATGAAACAAATTCATATTATAAAGCAAAAGTTGAAACATGTACAATATTCGAAGAAAATAAAATATATATTAATGATTTTTCTTTATATTCTTTTCTAGGAACAACAGGCTATTTAGATTCATATCGAATAAAAGAAAACTTAATTCAATATGGCCCTTTATCTGCAATTTATTGGTCTTGGGCACACGCCATGACATTAGCAGGATATGGGACAATAAAAGAAGGAACTGTAATAGATATAATTAATTGCAATCTACCAGAATGCACAATAACAATCCAAGAAGGAGATCCATTAATAAATCAAACTTATTTTATAATGAAAAACAGCGCGGGAACATATTGGGGAGATCAAGGATATGTTTATTTAATTGAAAATCCCCTAAATTTTGAATTTAATCTAATTAATGGTTCATATATGGCTTCTTTGACTATTACAACACAATGCGTCGATAAGGATAAAGACGGATATTTTTGGTGGGGAATAGGTCCTAAACCAAGAACATGTCCTATATGCATAAGAGATGAATACAATGAAAAAAACATATGTCATGAAGAGGAAGATTTTGATGATGCTAATCCTACAATTAATATAAGACATTCAGTGGAGAATTATTGTGGAGATACATTTCTTTTAGATGAAGAACAATGTGAAGCAGATATGCTTAATATTCTGCCTGTTGAAAATAGTCAATATTGCGCAAATAATAATATGACTAACTTTCAAGAATGTCATGTTGGTTGGGTAAATTATAGTGTATTTCAATCATCTGGGGTTTGTGGTATTGATTGTTTATGCACTTTCTCCCCCCCAACTTATTTAATATCAAATTGTTCAGAAAATAATTCATGTAATTTTATTCGAATGCAACCATATCCACGATATTGTTATAGTTGCGAACATTTGAATGATGGAATCAAGAATTGTAATGAATTCGAAGTTGATAAGGATGTTAAAGTAAATATAACTTCATTTCCTGCAGGAGCAAAAATTTATCAAACATATATAGATGGAGTGGAAAGCGTTTATTTAGGATTAACTCCAAAAACACTTTATTTTAACCGCTGGGAATTCGGGATAACGACATCTGGTCCATGGTCCAGTCTTGTTTTAACAAAAGAAAGATATACTAATTACAGAATACCTATAAACTCCCCACCTAATCCTGGAGATATAATTAATGTTCAAGCAATTATGACAAGGAAACCTATTAATCATAATGTTGCAATTAAAGATTAATTAAAATGAACAAACAACAAATGCCTTTAAACAATCAATTCTTGAGAAGATATGCTGAATTCGGATGCAAATGCACGAAAAATATAGAGTTAAGAAGAACATTAAGAATTAACACTCTAAAAATTAATGAAAAAGAATTAATAAAAAGATTAGAAAATTTAAAAGTTAAATTAGAAAAAATTCCATTTACAAAGCACGGATATTATTATGATTCTGAATTTTCATTAGGCGCATCAGGAGAATATCTTCAAGGATATTATTATTTGCAGGAAGCTGCATCACAACTTCCTGTGCAAGTTCTTGATCCTCAGCCAGGAGAAACTGTTCTTGATATGTGTGCTGCACCGGGTTCTAAAACAACTCAAATAGGACAATGGATGCAGAATAAAGGAAAAATAATTGCAACAGATGAAAGTTCTGCAAGATTATTTGCAGTTCGAAATAACTTGGAAAGATGCGGCGTTACAAATGCTATTTTATATAAAAAAGATGCACGATTTGTATTTGATTTCGGAATTAAATTCGATAAAATATTATTAGATGCTCCCTGCTCTGGAAATTATGTTATTGAAGCTAAATTTTTTGATATTAAAAGCCTTGATGGTGTAAAAGAAAGAGCAAGATTGCAAAAAGAATTAATTAAAGCAGCCATAAAATCATTAAATAAAAACGGAATATTAGTTTATAGCACGTGTTCTCTTGAACCAGAAGAAGACGAGATAAATGTTAACTGGTTATTAAAAAAATATCCTGAAATGAAACTCGAAGAAACAGGCCTTGAAATAGGTGATGAAGGTTTAATTAATGTTGTTGGAGAGAAATTAGCTCCTGAAATTAAGAAATGCAGACGATTCTGGCCTGAAAAAACAGGAACAGAAGGTTTCTTTATAGCTAAATTGAGGAAAGTTAAATAAACTACATAAACTTTATAAAAACATAATCTTTGATTAATTTATGAAAATAATGATTGTAGGAGGGGCAGGATATATAGGTAGCCATGTTGTAAAATTATTGGGGGGAAAAGGATTTAAAATTCTTGTTTATGATAATCTTTCTAAAGGACATAAAGAAGCTATTCTATACGGGACTTTTATAAAAGGAGATTTAAATAATTTAAAATTATTAGACAAGACAATAAAAAAATTCAAGCCGGATGCAGTAATGCATTTTGCTTCATTTATAGAAGTCGGTGAATCTGTAAAAGATCCTATAAAATACTATAAAAATAATTTTGTAAATACTTTGAATTTAGTTGAAATAATGCTAAAAAATAAAGTCAATAAATTAATTGTTTCATCTACTGCTGCAGTCTATGGCCTACCTAACAAAATACCTATAACTGAAAATCAAGAAATAAAACCAATCAATCCTTATGGGTATAGTAAATCATTTATAGAACAACTTCTAAAAGATTTATCTGTCTCTGATAATTTGAAATATATTTCATTAAGATACTTCAATGCATGTGGAGCAGATCCTGAAGGTAAAATTGGTGAAAACCATGATCCAGAATCACATCTTATTCCTCTAGTTTTGAAAGCTGCAAAAGGTCAAAGAAACTCGATAAAAATCTATGGAACTGATTATAAAACAAAAGACGGAACATGTATAAGAGATTATATTCATGTAAATGATTTAGCAGAAGCGCATCTTTTAGCATTGAACTATTTGATAAAAACTAATAAATGCGATGTTTTCAATCTGGGCTATGGACACGGATATAGTGTAAAAGAAGTGATAACTATAGCAAAAGAAATAACCAAAATAAATTTCAAAGTTGAAAAATCTTATAGAAGAGAAGGTGATCCAGATAGTTTAATAGCAGACAACACAAAAATAAAAAAAATATTAAAGTGGAAACCTAAACACGATAATTTAAAATTTATAATAAAAACTGCATGGAATTGGGAGAAGAAAAAATAATTATTTTCGTTTATCCTCCACATTTTCTGAAAATCTCTCCGCACTATGTTCGGATAACTTTTGCTTTCAGCGAAAATATTCCGAAAAATTCTACTAAATACTTATTAAGAACTTCTTATTAATTTATCTTGATGCTTTAAACAGCGTCGGAGGATAAAATGGGATTGACAGCAAAAAAAGAAGCGCATTTGAAAAAAATGCCAATAATAGAAAATAAGATAACAACAAGCAAGAATGGCAGATTCTTAATACATAGAACAATAATAACACACATCATGCCAACAGACTATTACAGAGCAGTATTAGGAAATGCAGTCAAAGTTGTTGAAGAAGATCTTTCTGATGAAGAAATCGATAAAATCGTCAAAGAAGGTCGACAAGTTCTTTTAGAAGAAGGCCTTTAAGGCTTTCTTTTATTTTTAAAATGGAAAACAATAAAATATTTAAACATAACTCACTTAACATCACTAAAGGTGATATTATGACACAAGTAAGTTTTAGAGCGGAAATAAATGAATATACGAATAGAGTTCTTGGAGTAATCAAGGAAAAATACGGTCTTGATAATAAATCTCAAGCATTAGATAAGTTCGCAGACATGTTTGGAGAAGATTTCATAGATAAAGAAATTAAGGAAGAATGCATTCGAGAAGTAATGGTCATTGCAAAAAGACATGAGAAAAAACATCCTAATAGACGAATGACTCTAAAGGAATTAGATAAATTATGTGGTGTAAAATAAATGTTTGAATATGATGCAACAGATGAATTCAGAAAAATATTGGAAAAACTGAAGAAAAAAGATCCTGTTATTGCTGTTGCTATAAATAAGAAAATTAAAGAAATAATAACTCGCGACAAAGACACAATAAACGCTTATAAAAATCTTAAACATTCTCTAAAGAATTTTAAAAGAATTCACATAACGAAGTCATTAATTATGATTTTCGAAGTAAAACTCAACGAAAATTTAATAATATTCAACACAATAAAACACAGAGATGACGCATATAAAGAATAGACTTTCATAAGTTTAATAAAGCGATATTTGTTCTTGAATTTATTAAAAGCATAGATAAATCTAATGTTTAAATATCATTTAGAAAAATAAAAGGTGGACATCAGAATCTCATGCGCCTTTTTACAAAAAGTCGCGTCAAAAACAAATGTCGCTAAAGCGACAATTAATATAAAAATAAACACTTAGAAAAATAAAAGGTGGACAGCGAATCGAGTTTCCCGTGCGGAGCACAGTATACCTCAAAACGTGAGATTGCTTAACTTCCGAGTTCGAAATGGGTTCGGGTGTAACCAACCTGCTATGACCGTCCAATATAAGGGAATAAAGAAACCTTTATAAATCTTTTGGTTGAATATAATTAACATAAATTAGCTATGGGTGATATATATGATAAGCATACTTCAGATATTAATAACAATATTTGCATTATTTGCATTTACAAGAGTTATTTTAAGGCTAAAAAAACAACAAATAAGTGTAAGTGAGTTCATTTTCTGGTCAATTGTATGGTTAGCAATAATCACAGTAGCATTAGTTCCAGGAATATTTTACAATATAGCCCAAATTTCGGGTGTAGAAAGCAGTATAAATCTTCTTGTTTATGTAAGCATAGTTGTATTGCTTTATTTGGTATTCAGACTTTATGTAAAATTCGATAATATGGAGCAAAAACAAGCAAAATTAATAAGAGAAATATCCATACAATATTCAGAACATAATAAAGAAAAAACAACTAAAAAGAAAGTAAAAAAATAATGAGGTGCAAATGCAAGAAATAATAAAAAGTTCAATAAAAGAAAGCATTTCTGTAAAAGAAACTCTTCTAGAACAAACAAAACTAATCGAAAAAGTTGCGATTGAAATAATAACTGCATACAAAAAAGGAAATAAAATTCTTATTTGCGGAAATGGAGGAAGTGCAGCAGATTCACAACATATGGCCGCAGAACTTGTCGGAAGATTCAAAAAAGAAAGAAAAGGGCTTCCTGCAATTGCATTAACAACAGACACCTCAATTTTAACAGCAATCGGAAATGATTATGGTTATGATAAAGTTTTTTCCAGACAAGTTGAGGCTCATGGACAAAAAGGAGATATTTTCATAGGCATCAGCACATCAGGAAATTCAAAAAATATAATTGAAGCAATTAATATTGCAAAAGAAAAAAACATGATTGTTATATGTTTACTTGGAGGTTCAGGAGGACTAATCAAATCAATGTGTGATATCGATATAACTATCAACAGCAAAAATACTCCTCGAATTCAAGAATCCCATGAAACAATCATACATATACTATGCGATTTAATTGAAAAAGAATTGTTTAAATAGAATTAATAATAAAACACACCATGGCACCAAACGAAATAATAAACAAATTCCCTAATGCAAAAATTCTCATTATAGGAGATGTGATGCTTGACAAATATTCATTCGGAAAGGTTGAGAGAATATCTCCAGAAGCACCAATTCCAATAGTTCATGTCCAAAGCGAAAAATATGTTCCGGGAGGCGCTGCAAATGTAGCAAACAATATTTCCGCGCTTGACGGAAAAGCATTTATTGTCGGAGTAATAGGAAATGATTACGCAGGAAAAATATTATTAAATGAGCTAAAGAAAAGAAAAATAAATACTTCAGGAATTATAACAACAAAAAACAAGAATGTTCCAACAATACAAAAAAACAGAATTCTTGGACAAAATCAGCAATTAATAAGAATAGACCACGAAAACATAGAGTACGAAGAAAATAAAAAAATAATTTCAAACATTGAAAAATTAATCAAAACATGTGATGTTGCCATTGTCTCGGATTATGCGAAAGGAGTTGTTACAAAAGAAATCATGGAAAAAATCAAGCTCATCTGCAAAACAAACAACAAAAAAATAATTGTTGATCCAAAACCAAAACACAAAGAATGGTACAAAAACATATTTTTGATAACCCCCAACACAAAAGAGGCGTATGAACTTGCAAAAGAAGATCACGACACAAATTTTGATATAATAGGCAAAAAATTAGTTTCTGAACTAAATGTAAACATCCTGATGACTCGAGGAGAAAAAGGCATGAGTTTATTTGAAAATTTCAATAATCATAAAACAATACATCTTCCCACAAAAGCACAGGAAGTTTTCGATGTTTCTGGCGCAGGAGATACTGTTGTTGCAGCAGCAGCTATATGTATTGCGTGCGGTGCCTCATTAAGAGAAAGCGCAGATATAGCAAATCATGCAGCAGGAATTGTTGTAGGAAAACTTGGAACAGCAACACTAACAAGAAAAGAATTATTGATTTCTATGAAAAGAGATTAAAAATAATAAAGTACACATACATTAAGAAAACAAATATACAATAAGAAGATATACATAAAATGAACAGCACAAATTCACTTAAATTTCTTGACAAATATTTTTTTGGTTTTCTTGCATTAATTTTTGGACCATTTGTCAAACTCTTTTCAAGTTCAAAAAAACCAAATAAAGAAGAAATTAGAAAAATCCTGATTATAAAATTATGGGCAATGGGCGACTCTATAATGACCCTGCCTATGATAAAAGCAATTAAAGAAAAATATCCTGATGCAGAAATAGATGTTGCAGTTAAACCAAATGATTCTATTGTTTTCAAAAAACATAAATTCATCGACAAAATAATGCTTATTCAACCAAAAAATTTCTTTTCATTAATCAAAATGTTCAAAAAATACGATGTTGTTTTTGATTTAGAACCTTATTTGAATCTTTCTGCAATAGCGGCATCTTATTGTGGCAAAAAAAGAATTGGTTTCAGCCACGGAATAAGAAAATTATTTTATACAAACACAATTAATTTCAATAAAACAAAACATATTGCAAAAATGTATTTTGAAATGGCTCGGTTTATTGATGTATTTCAAGAAAACAATAAAAAAAATAATCTAATTAAAAGCAACAAAACACTTATTGAATTGAAATATTCCAAAGATGCTGAGAAGAAAGTAAATGAAATTTTAAAGAGAGAGAAAATATCAAAAAAAGATGTTTTGATTGGCTTTAATCCGAGTGTCGGAGCATCTGTAAAAGAAAGAGAGTGGCCAAAGGAAAATTTCAGACTGCTTGCAGAAAAAATATTGAAAAATAAGAGACTAAAAAACGCAAAAATAATTTTGATTGGAACAAAAAATGATTTTGAACTGAACGAATATATCAAAAAAATAGATAAATTAAAAAATAATAAAACCAATAAAATCATAAATCTCTCAGGAAAATTCAATCTAGAAGAGCTTTTTTGCTTAATTAAAAAAATGAAGTTAATGGTTTCAAATGATACAGGACCAATGCATATTGCGGCCGCACAGGGAGTTAAGACAATTGGTTTATTTGGACCAAACACTCCTGCAATCTGGGGGCCATACGGAGATAAAAACATCTCAATATTTCATCCGAAAAAAGGATGCCCTTTCCTCAACAATACAAAACATACTCTTGTTCCAAAACATTTGACAAAAGAACAGAAAACCTGCATGGATGCAATTAAAGTTGAAGAAGTGCTGAAAGAAATATTAAAATCAAAATGAAAAATACAAATAATTTACATAAAACTGCAAATAAAATAAACAAAATCCTGCTGTTTAAAATTGGCGCAATAGGCGACACATTAATGACAACCCCCCTTATAAGACAGTTAAGAATGGATTATCCTTATGCAAAAATAGATTATCTCATAGGTAGTATTTCTTCACATGTACTAGAAGGAACTAAATATATCGATGAAATAATAAAATTTGACGAAACTATTTTTTTCAAGAAAAATCTAATTGAATGGAAAAACCTCATAAAAAAAATCAAACAAAGAAAATATGATGTTGTTTTTGTTCTTGACAAGCACTGGATATTTAATTTGACTGCAAAATTATTCGGCATAAAAGAAAGAATTGGATTTAACAGAATGGGAAGAGAAGGAAAATTTCTGACAAAAAAAGCAAAATACAACAATGAAAAGCATGAAATTTTTTACTATCTTGATCTTTTAAAAGCATTTGGCGGAGAAACAAATTATGACGACTGGAAAACTGATTTGTTTTTAGAAAAAAATGATGAGCGATTTGCAGAAACAGAATTTAAAATCAATAAATTAAACAGCAAAACAATTGCCATTGCTCCTGGCGGAGGAAAGAATGCAGGAGAAGCAACAGGAATAAGAAACATGGACATTGAAAAATATGTTGAACTGATCAGACAGCTTCTTCTGAAATACAACATAATCCTCATAGGAAATACACACGATAAAGAAAAAGAAGAAAAAATATTAAATTCAATAGACATAACACCATACAAGAAAAAAATCATATCATTTATCGGCAAATCAAAAATAAAAGAAACTGCCGCACTTATAAAAAAATGTGAATACTTCATATGCAATGATTCTGGTGCAATGCATATTGGAGGAGCAGTCAATAACAGAATAATCTCTGTTTTTGGACCGACAAATCCTGCGAGAAAAGCACCATTATGGAAAGAAAGCACAGCAATATGGAAAGATCAGGATATTTATGAACCAGAATATGAACTATACGGGAGACAGCCTTCAAAAGAAAAAAGATTTTTCACAAAAATAACAACCGAGGATATTTTAAAATGTATAAAGCAAATAAATTAACTTGGCCTGCATTGCTTTCAATCGATATAGCCGGCAACATATTATTTTTCTGGAAAAAATTAAGGCTTATGCCAAAAAAAGAAAAAAATCAAATAAAAAAAGCATTATTCATACGGCTCGAACACATAGGCGACATGATAATGACAACTCCAGCATTCGAAGTTTTCAAGAAAAACAATCCAGAATGTAAAGTTCATGTTTTATGCAAAAATCTCACAAAACAATTGATAAAAAATAATCCGTATGTTGATAAAATAATAACTTATGATGCTCCCTGGTTCATAAAAAGGAATGCAGACAAAAATAAAAAATTCAAAGATATTGTCCAAGAGTTAAAAAAAGAACAATATGATTTGGTTTTCGAGATGCACGGAGATCCTAGAAACAACTATCTTGCATTTACAACAGGAGCATATTCTGTTGGATATGGATGCAGAGGGGGAGGATTTTTCCTGAACAGACTAAAAAAATACGACAATCAAAAAACACATAACATCATGCAAAACATAATACTAATAGAAGACTTTTGCAAAAAAATACGCGTGCATGGATTTAAAGATGCTGTTAAAAAAATGAAAATATTTACAGATAAACAATCAAAATCAGCTTGTTTGAATATCATGAAAAAATACAAACTGCAGAATAAAAAATTCATCATAATCAACCCTCTTTCAGGAAGGAAGGAAAAAGACCTGAACGAAGAAGAAGTAATTAAATTTATAAAACAAAATAAAAACTTAAAAATAGTATTTAACGGATCATCGAATGAATGTGCGTTCAATAAAAATTTTGAAAAATATCCTAACACAATAAATTTAACAGGTAAATTAGATCTTTTGACACTGACAGAACTAGTAAAATATGCAAAAAAAGTTTATGCTCCGGATACAGGAATAATACATATTGCAAAATCTGTACAAACACCATTTCATGCATTATACAAAACAACAAACTCAAGCGTTTGGGGATATCCAAGATGAAAAAAAACAAAATATCAATAATAGTTGCAGTCTACAATGCAGAAAAAAGAATAACTTCTGTAGTTAATTCTTTCATCCAGCAGAATTATGATGAACCCTATGAAATAATCCTTGTCAATGATGGTTCAACAGACAGATCATGGGATGTTATGAAAAAACTAGAAAAAATTCATAAAACCAAAATAAAAATATATTCACAAAAAAACAGCGGTGCTGCTTCGGCAAGAAATCTAGGAATAGAAAATGCCCGAGGAAAGTATATTGTAATTACAGATGATGATGTAATTTTTGAAAAAAATTGGCTTAAAAAAACAATACCTATAATAGAAAATAAAAAAGCAGGTTTTGTGAGTTCTATGATTAAAAACAACCTTCCTAAAAATTCAAATTATTGGGAAAAAATATTTTTTGATTATGCTGTGGTCTCTAGATGTGCAGATTATGAAAACAAAGGAATGATGTTCATGTGCAATGCAACCAGAAAGGATATCTTAAAAGAAACAGGACTTTATGATCCTGCGTTTGGTGGAGCAGCTGCAGGAGCAGATACTGACTTATTGCTAAGAATAATAAAAAAAGGATACGAAATAAAGCAATCTCCTGCTGTCGCTGTGCATCTTGAAGAAAGAAAGAGATTCAGCATCGGATTTCTGATAAAAAAACCTTTTGAATGGGCAAAAGCACTCACAATGGTTGCCAAAAAAAACAAATTCTATAAGATAACACTTGCAGACAAACTCCTTATTTTTCCAATTCCTTTGTTTTTTGCATTAACAGCAGTTATACTGGTATTATTTTTTCCTCTAATTGCTCTTGCAGGACTTTTAATTTTATTTTCAGCATATTTTTTATTCAGGAAGGGAATGCTGAAATCCATGATGCAGAGAAAAATCATCCATCTAATTCCTTTATTTTTTATATTAGATTTAGTGAGAATAATGTCATATAATCTCGGTTCAATCTATTATTTTTTAAAAATTAAAAAAACAAAATAAAAAATAATGACAATCAAATTAACAAAATACTTGATAAAATGAAAAACAAAATAAAAATACCCATAAAAGAATCCTGGCGAAAAAATCTGATTGAAAAAAAATCAGAAAAAATTAGAAGCATGACTCCTTCATTATTTTCATCAGTAAAAAAACTTTTTAAAGATAAAGAATTTATTAAAATTTTAATTATATTCTTAATTTTCAAGCTAATAATAATTGGTGTTGCAACTTCCTCGCTTTTAATTCCTCGAGAATATGTAAGCCAAAAAGAACATATTGACGGAACCTTCCTCAATCTATTTGCACAATACGACAGCAGGGCATATCTTGATATAGCAAAGAATGGTTATAATAAAGAATTCGGAGAAGGAATAGGAAACTACTCTTATTTTCCTCTGTATCCGTTATTAACTAAAATATTCTCTTATCTATTTGGAATTGGATGGTCTGCATTCCTTGTATCTAATTTATTATCATTTATTTGCGTGATACTGCTCTATCTGATTATAAAAGAGGATTTCGGACAAATTATTGCTAAAAAATCTGTGATGTATTTTATCCTGTTTCCTGTTGCATATTTCTTTACAATGATGTATACTGAATCTTTGTTTTTTGTTCTTATGCTCCTTATGTTTTATTATGCAAGAAGAGATTCATGGCTTTTAGTCGGCATCTTCGGATTTTTTGCATGCTTGACAAGAATGTTCGGAATCATTTTATTTTTCCCTATGCTTTACATGTATCTCAACAACAGAAAATTTAAAAAAATAGATTATAAAATTTTATATCTTTGTCTTATTCCCTTAGGAATTTTGGCATTTTTTTCATTTTTCTATTTTACGACAGGGGATTTTTTCATCGCATTCAAAACCTTTGCAAAACCTGAATATTCATTCAAACCTCTTCTGCCTGGGCTTTCATTCATATATGCTTTTTTTGAAATATTTAAAACAACCAGTCTTGAAGCAATATCCTATATCTTGATAAATCTTTTCTTTGGAATATTTTTTGTTTTTGCATCCATACTTTCATTTAAAATAAGAAAAGAATATGGAATATTTATGGTATTTTATTTAATTTTAGCAATAAGCCATACATCATTGAGTGCGAATATTCGATATTATATGCTAATGTTTCCTGCATATATCTATGTTGCGCAAATAAAAAATAAGAACATAAATAAATTACTGCCTTACATATTAACTATATTTATTTTATTGATGATTTTATTCACCATACGTCACGTCAATACTAGTGTTGATTTTATAGGATTAGGTAAAAACACAATAGAAAAGTTTTGATTTTTTAAATATATTATAACACTTCAAACCCTATAAACGTCTTTGACTTTCTCTATGCTTTTAATAAGAACATCTGCATTATCTTGTCCTGCATCTTGAGAACTTTTTTTCATCTCTATAGAAATCCATCCATTATATTTTATTTTTTTTAAAGCATCTCCAAAAGATTTATGGAGTTTCTCTTCTGACTGATTCATATTTATTATAGAAGATAGATTAGGCTGGCTTATATGAAAATGTTTGATATAATTTCCGCAATTAATTATTGTTTCATAATTGTCTCCTGACATAATTAAAGCTCCTGCGTCAATATTTATCCCAAAAGCAGGATGACTTATTTTTCTTGACAATTCAAGTGCTTCAGAAGCAGTCAATATATAATCTCCCCCATATTCTTTAGGATTATGTTCAATGCAGAAAATAACATCTTGCTGATAAGCATGTCTTGCTATCTCTCTGAAAAATGGAACTGCAATAACCTCTGCTTCCTGTTTTGAAAGATGGCCTTTTATTCTGTTTTTAGGAGAACCAAACATCACTATTTTAATTCCTAAATCACTACAGACATCAATCACTTTTTTCAAATATTGCTGTGTTTCTTTTCTGTTCTCTTCAGATTCAAATAGTTTAAGATTATTTTTTGTAAAAAGAATTCCCTGCATAGAAACTAATTTTAAATTTTGTTTTTCACACCATTCCTTGTATTTTTTTATTTTTATTTTATCAAATGCAAAATTAGAATCAAACAACCTATCTGGCCCTATTTCCAATCCTTTAATATTATGTTTTAAGAGAAAATTTGCAATAGTTTGATCTTCTTCAGTTACCCATGCAATATTCGAAATAGCCAGTTTCAATTTATAATTTTTATAATCAAAAACAAATTTTTTCAAATCATCAAGAATTTCTTTTTTTGTATAGAGATAATTTCCTTTTTTTCCGAAAATCTTAGAATTTTCTGTATGAAAATCACAAAAAATAGGTTTGTTTGCTATTTTATTTTCGAAATCAATTTCGAATGCATACTTAGCAATATCTTTAACAGAAATAGGTTCTGTTGCAATATTTAATGTTTTAAGTTCATTATCCAATGCAATAGAAATATCTTTCCATAGATTGTCAAGATTATAATATTGAAAAACACCTTCAGAATCTATTTTTTCAACCTCGTGATTATTTAAAAAATCAAAAATAATATTTTTCTTGAGTCCTTCTCCGAAAAGATTAGGTAGTCTTATTACTGTTGTATCAAATCTCTGCCTAATGAAATTTTCCATCATGTATCTGTGTTTTCCGTATGGTTGCTGTAATGCAGTGTCAATCTCTGAACTTTCATTTACATCAGTTTGATTAGGGTAAACATCAATAGTAGATATAAGAACAAATTTTTTTGCCTTGACTTCTTTTAAGCAATCAAGAAGTTTATTTATTGCCTGCATATCTTTTTCAGGTTCTTTATTTGCAAGCCATTTTACAGCAGGAGTTCCTGCAGACAAGATAAAATCATAACTCTTTCCTTTAATCTCCTCTATATTATTAATATCATAGAAATCATCAAATTTAGTATGGTTTAGAATATTACTGCCAACAAATCCGCTGTATCCAATAAATGCTCTCATAAAATAAGTAAAGATGTGCTGTTTTTTAATGTTTTGATTTATTCAGTTGTTTTTGTTTTCTTGCTTTGTGTCTTTTATTTTTTCAGTTGTTTTTGTTTCTTCTTTTATTGTTCGTTTTTTATTATTTATGTTTTGGATTATATACTCCGAAACATGCCTTGAAAAGAGACATAAATAATTTAAACATTCCTTTAATAGGGCTGATTTTTGTAGGAACTTCACCTGAACTTGGATACGATCTTGTTACAGGAACTTCACATAATTTATATTTTAAATGAGGTGCTCTTATTGCTAGATAATAATGCATTTCATATTCTGAAAGAATTTTCCTAAATGGCGCTATTTTAGGATCAAGAAGCATTTTTCTGCTATATGCTTTGAATCCATTTGTTGTATCTGTCTGCCATTTTCCTGAAAATAAAGATAATATTGGTGCATGAACCATCCTTATTCCCCAGAATCTTTCAAAAGGAGTATTTACTGCTTTTCCTCCTTTGATAAATCTTGAGCCTTGAACATAATCATATCCTTCATCTAATTTTTTCATGAATCTATAAACAGCAGTAGTATCATCTTTGTTGTTTCCATCTATGAAAACAATACCTTCATATCCCTGCTCCATTGCATAAGCCATGGCCATTCTCATTTGTGCACTTAATCTTCCTGGACCTTTTTTTACTAATAATGCTTTAACACCACATTTTTTAAGATAATTATGATTCAAAGATCCATCTGTGCTTCCGCCGTCTGCGATTATGATATCTATATCTTTAGATAACTTTTTCATCTTCTGAAGCTGTGCTTTTATTCTTTTGCCTTCATTTATTACATGAGGACAGAAACAATATTTTGTTCTCTTAGGAAAAAATTCAGAATATTCAAAAGAGGGAACTTGCCATTTTTTATGTTTTAATTTATATGTTTTCATTTTTCACAAACCAACTACGTTATTATTCCATTCTTGGGTTCTCATATATATTTCTTTTGTTTTCTTCGTTTCTTATCATGACTGAACTTGTCTTTTCAAATTCAATATAATATAAGGGCCCTTCTTCTTTTTTGCTCTCAACATTTCTTACGAAATACTCGATAAAGAATGCAATCACTAAAAATATGAAAAAGAACATCACTGAATTCTGCAAGGAAGAAAGTGTAAAAGCATCTACAAAACTTTTTCTTATTCCTGCCATCATCAATATTAAAACAATATAAACTAAATTTATCAAAGCAGCAAACAAGCCTATTACACTTATCATTCTTAATGGCTTATTCGAATTGGTAAAAATAACAGCCAGAGCATAATCAACTGATTTTGTAAAATTTCTTTTCTTTAATGTTTTTCTTCTCAACACAATATTATATTTTATGCTGTCTACATTATAGCCTATTCTTTTCCCAAAAACCCTGAGGAATTTAGACCTGCTTTTTATCTGAACAATAGCATTTAGAGCAGACCTACTCATACCCATAAAAAATCCTGCATCTTTAGGTGTTGAAAAATCAAAAAACATCTGGCAGAATATATGAAATAAATTCTTACCGAATTTGTAATAAAAAGGCATATGCTTGTCGTAATTTGCCCTTATTCCATAAACAACACCTCCTTTCTTAATTGTTTTTTCAACAAAAACAGGAATCAATCTTGAAGGATCACATTGAGGCTCAAGAGTGATTATAACATCTCCTATTACAATGTCTAATCCTGCTGAAAATGCAACCTCTAGTTCATGTCTTTTTGAAAGTTTGATGTATCTTATGCATTCTTCTTTTTCAAGTATGGAATCCATTATTTTTGAAGTGTTGTCTTTTGAATCATTATCTATGATAAGAAGTTCATAATTTTCATAATTTTTTTTCAAAACACTAATTGTATCATAAACAAAATTCGTAATAATATCAGAATCATTTCTAATAACTGCAACAACAGAAATAAAATATTCTTTTTTTATTGTATCTGCAGATATATTGCTCGGTATGTTAGTTGCGAAACTTCTCATCTTAATTCCTCCAGTCGGTCTTTAATATCATAAATATTGTCCAGTTTTCCACCCATTATACAAACAAGATTTTTTATATTTCCAACATCTTTTTTTATAAGAATTGGTCTTCCATCGTCGTTCTCATTTCTTGGAAGAATTGTTTTGATTTCCCAAATAGATCCAAGATATTTTGCTTTTGACATGCAAGGGATATATCTTGAAACATCTTTAATTAATTTGTTAAAATTTGATTTTATTTTTGGAACAGCTTCTTCATAATGTTTTTGATTATCTATATTGGCTTTCATATCAAACCAAGAATAATGAGGAGTATATCTTACATGATGTATTGAATAGACTCCTTTTGGAGGAAACGGCATTATGGAAAAAAAAGGCCCACACATAATTGTAATGCTTTTTCCTTTCATTTCTTTTGGAATGTCTATCAACGGCATCTCAGTCATTTCTTGTTTAAGATCAATCATCTCTATGCCTGATCTTGCAAGAATTGTGTTAATATTTGAATAAGTGCAAATGAAAACATGCTCTGATTCGATATCAAATGTTTTTTTTGTTTTCATATCTACTATTTTAGT
>CAZSEK010000015.1:0-19103 GCA_964605945.1 uncultured Methanosarcinales archaeon | reverse complement strand
GACGAAAATGTTGTTGTCGGGTAAATTAAATAGATTTTCTAAAAATTTTAAATATTCAAATAGGCTCCATAGAAACGAAAGATATATAAACATTATTAATGAATATGTTATAAATAGATGCGTGAATAAAATGTCATTTAGGAAATTAAATAAAAGAGGGATGGAAGATAAGCTGTATTTTACTATTTGGGAAGGTATAGCCACACTGACCGTAATTATTTTGCTTGTTGTTTCTGTTCGAGCAATTGTTACAAAAAATACTTATTGGAAAAATTATTATGCTGCAGATTTAGCAATGATATATGATATTGAGAATATAAATCAAGGAGATTTCATTATTAATTATCAATTAAAAACTACTGCAAATATTCCTATATTGTTTTTAAAACAAATTCCTTATGATTTTTTCTTGAAGAATGACCGAATAGAAATTTATACTTCTCCAAGACAAGAAAGATCGATTCCTCTTAAATATCCTTATGCAAAACATCCTAACATAAATGTAAAGGAAAACACCATATCGTCTAATTTTTTAGTTTTATCAAAAATAAATTCTTTGTTAGAATTGAATGTATATGTTGATGAACAAGAAGATATATGTCTTTCTATAAATACTAAAAAAAACATAGATTTATTGAAATTTAATTCAATTTCATTATCTTTTGAAATAAACAAATATGCGGAATCTACAAAATCTATAATGTCTGTTTATGGAAAAACCTCAGAAACAACAGAATTGACTATTTTTTTTGTTTATGAAAAACTAATTTCGGATTTAAATCAAGAAAAAAACACCCCACTAACACCCAAAACACAATTTAATATATATTATTCTAATGATCAAAATAGGTTGACAGGCCAAAAATTAGCATGCATGATTTCAAATACCATAAAAAAATTAAATGAGAACAGCGTGATTGAAACAAGTTTTGAAAAATATGGGGGAGAGTTTGATTCAAATCAAATATTTTTAGAATATCTTGCCGGAAAACAAAACGAAGAATATTGGATCATAATAAAAACAAATAACCTACAAGAAATATCTTCAAATCAGTTTGCAGAATTGACAAGAGAAACAATAGAACAATTTTATAATTAATTCATAAAACTCAAAAAATAAAATATCAAATTCAATATTATAAAATTAACAAAATTAACAAAATGAATAAAATTAACAAGAAAGCAGGCACAGGAGTACAATATCTTTTAGAAAATGCATTCAGGATAGGGTTTCTTATGATTGCATTAGTTATATTTTTCCTGCTGATAAATTTTTATGTTTCAACTAAAATAGATATAAAACAGCTCCAAGCAGAAACAATTTCTGCAAGGATATTATATTCAGAAGCAATAACTTATCAGGATCCAAATACATATAGGACTTATCCAGGAATAATAGATGCTTCTAAATTTAACTCTGAACGCTTGGATGAGTTTATTCCTTATACATTTAGTAAATATATTGCAGTTAAATTGACTTTGTTTCATAAGGATGGGGCAACTCTAATAAATGAAGCCCATCTCAACAAACAACAATATGAAACTTGGAAGGTTCTTATCGACTCAAATATTCAAGGAAAAGGTTCCGTTACATATTTTCAAAAATTACTGCCTGTAACTTATAAAGAAAAAGATGGGAGTTTTCCATATGCAACACTGATGTTAGAAATATTAGTGCCTAACAGTTAATTATTTGCGAAACAAAATAAACTAGTACAAAATAATGAATTAAAAAATGAATAAAAAAAAATCAAGTAGAAAATCAGGGAAAGAAAGAGTTGCTAATTTATTTAAGAGCAAAAAAGCAGAAGATATGCTGGCTGATTTTTATTGGATAATTGGTTTTGCAGTGGGGCTTTTATTTATATTTATGTTGTTTTGGTTTTCCAAAGAATCTACATCAGACAACATTTCTGTTGATTTTGAAAACAAAGATGCAGCATTCATGCTTAGCTCTTTTTTAAGGGCGCCAACAATTTATGAGGGCAAATCAGTTTCAGAAATAATAATAGATGATACTTATAAAAATGATTTTTCAAGAACAGAAACATTATTTAAGAATTATTTTCAAGGCATAGATTATTATAATAATCGACCTGTAGATGCGCATGTTTTGCAAATTTCAACAAAAGAAATCCCTATTGTTTTTGATATTAGTTCATTAAATACTGATTTAAAGAACATGATGGGTAAAGAAATAACTATAATCGAAACAAATTCAATTATTCCGACAATTGAAGGAGATACAATAAAAATTACATTCACATTAAGATATTGGGATGAGGAGCGTAATTAATATTTAAATAACTCAAATAAACTAAAAAAATAAAAAAAAACTAAAAAATAAACATGTTTCAAAAAAATAAATTAAAAAATTCGAAATTATTCAGTTCAAAAAAATCGCAGATATTCATAGGTATTATAGTTGTAGGTGTAATTTTGGGTTTATTGGGTTCTTGGATTTTTTTAAACTATCAATTTAGTGATAAATCAAAAGATGAGCACCTTGGAGTATATCAGTCGGCAATGATAGATGCTTTGATATCTGCCGATAAATTTTTGATATATAATGAGTTGTCAGGAAAATACTCTTCGCAACAGGCAGCATATGATTTGGCTGAAAATGGGGGAATGGCTCCTGAGATAATTGGAGGAGATGCGATATCTTCAGAAACAAAAGAATATGCTTGCGGTGCTTTTGGATATAATTTATGGTCCACATCAACAAAAAAATGTTTTATAGATGCCCCTAATTTTGTATCTAATGCGTATAAATATTATTTGAATCAAAAAATAAATTTTTTTGTGGCTACATACTCAGATGAATCGATAAAAAAAGATGTTGAAACCTATGAAGTCTCCATTCAAAATCAACTTCAGAAAGCAACTGTGTTCGCATTTGCCCAAAATAGTTTAGAGGTTCCTGTTTTTAAAAATGTAGATTATTTGGAGGAAGGAATTGAAGCAGGATATTTCGGTAAAGCAGCAATATATGGTGTTGATTTCAATCCCGCTCCACCCACAAATTATGATGTTAGGTATAACACAAAAATAGATACTTTAGTTATACATTATACTGCAGGAAGCGACATTTCAGGAGCATTAAGCAGATTACTTAAAATAAATTCTCAAGCAAGCGCTCACTATGTTTTAGGAAATGTAAAAGATAAATATAAGCTCATACAAATAGTGGATGAAAAATATGCGGCTTATCATGCAGGTTGTAAAAAAAATTCTGCTGAAAATTGTCGTTGTGTTAATCCAAAATATTACAACATCAATAGCAGATCAATAGGAATAGAGGTTGTTAATTTAGGAAATTATTGTGGGAAAAATCAGAGATGCATGAGTGAAATAAATGCAAATTGGCAATGCACAACCACTTCCTGTTGGGAAATCTACCCTGATGAACAGTGGAAAAAATTAGTTGCACTTTCAGCAATTATAGTAAAAAAATATAACATCCCCATAGATAGAGAACACATCATAGGACACTATCAAATAGTTCCTTCTACTTGCAAGGTTGATCCGGGAGATCTTTTTAATTGGGACAAATTTATGAAAGAAATAAACGATGCTGTTTTACTGGATGATGATGCTCTTATTGCAATAATTATAGAAGAAGAGATTCCATCTCAAACATCGTTATCAACTACAACAACACCTACAACAACACAATTAACAGAACCACAACAATCAAAACAGGAAATTGAAGAAGGAGGTTTGTTAGGAACGTATTATTTCAAACCATCATTCAGTACAGAAATTAATTTTGATTTTAATTTATATGGAGAATTAATAAAGTTTGCAGATAAAACAATGGATGACTGCCGTATATCTGACCAGAAAAAAGAAGATTGTTTAAATGAAAAAACAGATGAGTTTAATGAAAAAATATCCTCTCAATATCTTCAAAATAATATTTATGTTAATTTGGCATTTGGAGCAGAATGCGATGCAAATGAAAATGAAAAATTTATGTATTCTTTCGTAGAGGAGCTAGAAAATTGTTTTTCAAGCACTGATTCATACTGTGAATGTTATTTGGAGAAAAATAAGTTTTCAGTTAAGGCAACTTCATCTGAAGATACAACAACATTCACATATTCAGACAGCAACATAGGAGGAAATATTAACAGCAATACGCAAACATTAGATATGTATCATCCAATATATTTTTGGTCGAACAATGAAAAAAAATCTGTAAATAATTTTAAAATAGATTTGACAAATGCAATTATCTATAAAAATAAAGATAGTTTTGAAATAAAAGCAGCAAAAGAACCTAATGTAAAGAATTGTCAGGTAATAAAAAACAAATATCGTTTGTGCCTTAAAACAAATTATACCATACCTGAAATAAATAAAAATAAAATTGTTGATAAAAACATAACTATAAAATTTGCACTTACAATAAGAGATAATATTCCTCCAAAAATTACTGAAAATGTTGAACTCCAGACTCTTAAGCACAGCAAAAATTCAATTATTGTTTCATGGGATAAGGCAAAAGAGCAGGATGTTACTGAATATAAAATATATCTTGCCGATACTGAATCACAGCTCACATCTGCTGATGCATCATCTATTTTACAGATTCCATTTAGAACTCTGGATGTAAGAAACAGCAACTATTATTTATTAAATGAAATTGATATGAATCAAGAGCCTGAATGCCAAATTGCATATTATAATAATAAAGATACTGCTCAAAATGATCCTTATTGCTTGTTTAAATACACAATAAAAGATGCAAATAATCAACCTATACAGATAACTTTAGAGAAAAACAAGCTTTATTTTGATGCTGTTAAAAATAAATTTATTTATGTTCTTGATGGAAATTATGAATTAAATTCATTAACATCAGACAAAGAAAAGTTCATTGCAGTTACAGCTGTTGATGCTGATTTAAATGAAGATATAACTTTCATCAGCGGCAAAAATACAAAATCAATATTGCCTAAAGATTATCTTGAAGCAGGCATAGTCAAACCAGCCAAATTAGAACAACCTGATTCAGAATATTCACCAACAGGAGAAATTGAAAAGAAATTAATTAAAGTAGTTTGGGAGCCTGTCAGCATATATATTGACGGAATATTATTCAACCAAGATAAACAGACAACTCAAACTCAACAAATACCTCAAACTATTCCTTCATTATCTTATGCCATTTATTCTTTAGAAAAAGGATGCGATTCAGGAACTTCATGCGATATAACTAAACTCGAACCTGTTAAAATTATGAGCTCTTCACAGATGTCAGAGACAATTGAAATTGATAAGGATAAAATAGGAAATTATTATCTTGCAATAACTGCGGTCCTTCCAAATAATAATGATTTAGAATATAAAAATATGGTCTTTGTTCAATCAATAGATATAAAATAAGGTTGCGTTAGCCACACATTATGATGTAGATTGATTATTATTTTATCCTTATTCTTCTAAGAAATCTTCGCTTATTTCAAATTCATCATCATCGTCTGATGAAGTTGAATGAGATTCAGGTTGTTTTTGTCCTGTTTGCTTTGGTTTGAATTCTTCTTTTGTTTTGGATATGGATTGTCCTGTTTTTTCTTGAGCTGGCTGCACTGTTGTTGTTGAAGTTTCTTTTTTCTGCAAGACTATTTCTTTTGCATGGTCCAGCATTTCTATTTCATGTTCTGGATTTAAGTCAACAAAAACAAGGTCTGCTGTGAATTCAACTCTTCCGGAAAGATTATTTTTGACAGTGCCAAGAACTTTTATCTGTTCTCCTAAAAGGTCTGTCTTAAAATGCTCGTATTTATCTGGGAACTCTTTTAAAATTAAAACAGCTTCATCATCCTGTTTCAATAATCTTTGTGTCTGCTGTTTCCATAACGTGACTCTTATATTTCCTGTTCCATCATCCAAGAAAACATTCATTACATAATTATATTTTGGTTTGATAACGCCGTGTTCTTCACAAGCAAACTGATCTTCTTTTAATCTTAATCTTTTGTTGCAGTTAGGGCATACTTCAAAAAATCTTATGTCAAAAACCTGCACAATTGTTCCTAATATTTCTGCAGTCATTCCTTCTGTCAGCTCAGAAATATGTTTTTTATCATAATCTTTTTTCTCTTTTGCGTTTATTACAATTCCTTCAGGATTGATTATTAATTTAGAATTATCCCCCAGATGAAGCTCTTTTCGGCCCATATTATCCCGGACATAAGCTCCTTTTATTTTAATTACGTCATCTTCTTTTATTTGTGTAAAATCATCTGTTTTATCATTCCAGAAAACAACCCTCATGGATGCTGTTTCATCTGCAATCATAAGATTTGCAACTTTTCCTTTTCTTTTTTCTGTATTAAACTCTCTTAATTCATATTTTCTTGTGACTTTTCCGACAACATCAACTGATTTCATTCCTATAAGAACATCTTTAAGTTTTAATTCGCCGGAAACATCAAATACTTTAATACCATATTCGTTTGCGATTATGTGCGCAGCACCTTCTTCACTTACAAGTCCGTATAGCTGACTGACTTTATCAGAAATCTTTTTCCTGATTTCTTCTTCAGAAAGCCCTGATGCTTTTGATATTTTAGTTATTATGTCTTTTACAGGAATATTTATCATTTTAACCTCGCACTAAATATGGTTCTTTACTCAACCTCTTTGCCCCAACACTAAAAGAAAGGTTTGCTTGCCTGTTTATATTTGTTTCGATTTCGCTTTTTTATAGAAAACTATTCTCACTATGTTGAAATTGTTTTGGTAAAACCAAAACATTGGGAAAGTTAAACTTTCCGATGTGTCGGAATTGTTGAACAATTCCCAAAACATAGAAAATGCACTGCATTTTCGGGCTTCGAAAATTGAAATTTTCGAAACATATATAAATATCTCTGTAAGAGTATATTAAAAGGGGTGAATGATGAGTTCTGTTTATACAAGGCAGTCAACTGACAAGGAATTTGAGAAGACAATAGCAGTATATCAAAAGCACTTTAGTGAAATAAAAGCAGAGATAGCAAAAATCATAGTTGGCCAGGATAAAGTTGTTGATTCATTAATAGAAGGGCTTTTATGCAATGGGCATGTTCTTGTAGAAGGAGTCCCAGGTATTGCAAAAACTCTTTTAGTAAGAACTCTTTCTTCAATAACAGGATGCCAGTTCTCAAGAATCCAATTCACACCAGATTTGCTTCCTACAGACATCATAGGAATAACAACATATGAAGAAGGCAGAGGATTTTACTCTGTAAAAGGACCTATTTTTGCAAATTTTGTTCTTGCAGACGAGATAAACAGGGCTCCACCTAAAGTTCAGTCTGCATTATTAGAGGCAATGCAGGAAAAACAAGTAACAATAGGTAAAGAATCATTTGCACTTCCAGCTCCATTTTTTGTTATGGCAACTCAAAATCCAATAGAAAGCCTTGGTACATACAGGCTGCCTGAAGCACAAATAGACAGGTTTATATTTAAATTGAGAATGACTTATCCATCTATTGAGGAAGAACTTAAAATATTAAATCAAAATACTACAACCAAAAAATTTGAAGATTTTAATCTAAAACCTTTAATGAGTCCTGAAGGCTTGTTGAGAGCACAGCAGGATGCTAAACGAATATACCTTAATAAAAAAATTGAAAAATATATTGTGAGTATAGTTGAGGCCACAAGAAATCCTGAAAAATATAATTTAACAACAGGAAAATATATCGAATATGGAACATCACCAAGGGCGAGTATAGCGTTGTTTATGGCTGCCAAAGCCCATGCTCTTGTAAAAGGAAAATCATATGTCACACCCATGGATATCAAGGAGATTGCTCACAATATATTGAGACACAGAATACTGCTTAATTATGAAGGACAGGCAGAAGAGATTTCAACTGAAACAATCATAGATGAGATTTTAAAGAAAGTTCCTATAGAATAAATAGACCAGATGTAAGTTAAAAAGAAATAAGTCAAATATAATCTAAAAAAATAGATTAAATATAAAATAAGTTTAAATTATAAAAAATTAATTTTTTTCTGAACTAAAATGCCGATAAAAAAATTCAATGCAGATTTGCTGCCAAAACTGAGGAAGCTCGATGTTTATGCACGGCAGAATGTTCTTAGTGAGACTTTAGAAGGTAATTGGACTGCTGTTTTTAAAGGACAGGGAATGGAATTCTCAGGCTATAGATCATATACTTTTGGAGATGATGCAAGTCTTATAGACTGGAAGGCATCATTAAGGTCAAAATCTTTGCTTGTCAAAGAATACGAGACAGAAAAAAGCGCGAATGTATATTTTCTTTTTGATGTAAGCAATACTATGCTTTTCAGCTCGACAGGGAAATTGAAAGCAGAATATGCTGCAGAAATGATATCTTCTATGTCGTTTGCGATATTGAAATCAGGAGATGCTGTCGGATTAAGTTTATTTAATGATAAGCTTGTTACAAGACTTCCTCTTAATATAGGAAAAAGAATGCATTTTTTCATAGTTAAAGATCTTTCAAACCCAAAAAACTACGGCGGAAATTTTGATTTTAACAATGTATTGAAGCTTCTTTTTTCTGTAATGAAAAGAAATGCAGTATTGATAATAGTTTCTGATTTCATTAATATGAATCCTGGATGGTATAAATATTTAAATATAGCTTCACAAAGATATGAGGTAATAGGGATTATGGTGCGTGATCCAAGGGATAGAGACCTTCCAAAGGATGCAGGACAGTTTGTTTTGCAGGATCCATACACTAACGAGAAAATTTTGATAGATGCAGCAGATTATGCAGAGCCTTATAGGAAATTTGTCGAGCAGGAAGAAAAAGAAATCGAAAAACATTTTAAGGCAATCAAATCAGACTTATTGAAACTCACAACAGACGAGGAATTTTTCCGTCCTCTAATGAAATTTTTTAAAAAAAGAGCTTTAGTCAAGAGGTAAACAATGTATGTAACTTTTACACATCCAGAATATTTGTGGTATTTACTTAGTGTTCCGCTGCTGATAATTACTCATTTTGTATTATTGAGATATACGAAGAGAAAAGCATTGAAGTTTGCAAATTTTCAGGCATTGAAACGAGTTGTAGAACAGAAATTTCTGACAAAGAATTATATTGTTTTGGTGCTTCGAATTTTAATCTTATTTTGTTTAATATTTGCGGTTGCAGATACAGCAGTGTGGTATAAAGGAATGAGCAATCAGAATGATTTTATTTTAGCATTAGATACAAGCGCATCTATGACTGCACAAGATATAAAGCCAAACAGGCTTGATGCTGCAAAAGAATATGCTGGAAATTTCATCAACAGCTTGAATTCAGAATCAAAAATAGGAATTGTGAGTTTTTCAGGAGCATCTTTCATAGAGCAGCTTCCAACAAATTCAAAATCAGAACTTAAATCAGCAATTTCTGCTGTTGAATTAGCTCATACAGGAGGAACAGATATTGCAGGAGCAATCGTTACATCAACAAATCTTTTGCTTGATTCAAAAAAAGGAAAATCAATAATACTTTTGACAGACGGAAGCAGCACCACAGGATATTTCAATAAAGATCCTGTGGATGAAGGGATTAAATATGCCAATCAGAATAATGTACTCATATATACAATAGGACTTGGAAACGAAGGAGACCCAATAGGATATCTTCCTGAATATTATAATATATCTTCTGTATATGAGGAAGATGTTTTGATAAAAATCGCAAATCAGACAGGTGGAAAATATTATCATGTAGAAACAAATCAAGACCTGAAAGATGCATATGAAGATATTCTTCAGCATAAAAATGAAGCTTATTTAAGTATAGATTTAAGTCCTGGATTGATGATTCTTGCGCTTCTTTTGGTTTTCTTAGAATGGGGTTTAATCAACACAAGGTTTAGACTTATACCATAATAATATGAAACAACATTATTGCTGTCCTTAAGGTGAGCGACATTCTATAAACTAATTAATACACGCAGGGAATTGCAATAGGAATGTCACAGAGTGAAATTGGAACGAAGTGACAATTCATGTATATATTTAATAATCAAAAGAGTGAATGGACAGCAATAATTCGTAAAATCTTCAGAATAGTTTATAGTCTTAATTTACATTCTCATCTATAATTTCTTTTTCCATAATTAATGATGTGTCGTCTTCAAAAATTGATTTATATCCTAATCTTAGATAAAGTTGAACTACTCTATTGTCTTTGAAAACTTTTAAACGCATATTTTTTAAGCCACGATTTAATGTTTCTTGCTCTAACAGCTTCATGATGTGTGTTCCAAGACCTTTTCCTCTGAATTTTGCTAATATTTGTATATTGTGGATATATCCACAATCTTTTTTAAATTTAAAATCTATATACCCCATATTTGAATTTTCATACTCTATTATTCGTATATTTTCTTTATGATAATTTTCTTCGAATGAGCTATCGTGCCATTCACCCCAATGTTTGATAAATGAGTCTAGCATATTTTCTTTAAGTAGATTTAGAATGAATGCGTAATCTTTATCTTCAGCATTTCTGAGAATAAATTTATTTTTATTAATTATTATTTCTTTAATCATTTCTTCTCTTTCTTTATCCATAATTTGCAAATTATGTTTATCATTAAAAATGTTATGAGAATTAAGGAAATGTTAATTTAGAATATAAAAGCCTCCGGCGAGAGTTGCACTCGCGACCTTTAGATAACTTGATAATTTTACAAGTCTAACGCAATAGCTACTATGCTACGGAGGCGCATAGAGAAAAGAGTTTCGCTCCATTTAAAAATATTGTGCTATGTGCAATAGCTTCGAACTTTAGTGAGAAGATGTTTTTCTTTGAATAGGGATAATTCACTCTTAAATTAAAAGCAATATTTATAAATAACTCAATCAAAGAATAATTAATGCTCGAAAATATACTAAAACCAGACTGGCTGGAAAAGAAACCCAGATTTGCATTCTTAATAGGAATGGTATATGCAGCAATAGGAATTCTTGCAGCATGGATAGTTTTTCCAAGAAGCCAAGGAATTGCAGCAATTGCGTTTATTTCGATGTTATTAATTCCTTCTCTTAACAGCATATTATCTATAGAAGAAAAACAGGATGCATCAAGAAAAAAATTCACACTTTCCCAAATATTCAAAGATCATGCAGATATTTTAGAGATTTATTTGATGCTGTTTTTAGGAATATTTTTAGCTTATGCGTTGTTTTCAATACAATTTCCTAATTTGTTGGTTTCAGGAATATTTGACAGTCAGTTAAGGATAATAGGGGTTACAGGGCAGGCAACAGCAAGCAATTTCAATTTCTTTTCAATCTTTGCAAATAATTTCAAAGTCATGATGATATTTTTAGTTTTATCTTTGGTTTTTGGTGCAGGTTCTATTTTATTTTTAATATGGAATGCCTCTGTTTGGGGGGTTGTTTTTGGTTATATTGCTACAATGTCTGAAAATGCATTCGACGCATTTACGACGATTTTTGTTAAAGTTATGCCTCATATGTTTGCAGAAGCAGGTGCATATTTCTTTGCCATAGTTGCAGGAGGAATAATGGCACAAGGAGTATTGAGGGAGAAAATAGGCTCTCAAAAATTTGAATATGTCCTGAAAGACGGGTTTGCATTTTTAACAGTTTCAGTTTTGTTGCTGATATTAGGTGCAGTTCTTGAAGTTTATTTATATCCTTTATTGTAATTAATGCCGGAAAATTTTCGGGATTCTTAGAGAAAGTTTTATTAAGAAGGATTGTTTTTATTAGTTAAATAACAATATTTATAAATTTGTCTATTTTATTGGACTTAAGTCTATAAAATGAGACAAGAAAAAACATCAGATAAAATATTGAATGTGTTATATGAACATCCGGGAGAAGAATTTACAGTTAGAGCCATATCGAAATTAGCTAAACTTCCTCGAGCAACTGTTCAAGTATATTTAAAAGAATTTAGAAAAGAAGGATTAATAGATGATTTAAATCAACCTAAACATGCGTTGTTATTTAAAACTAAAAAAATGAATTATTATATGGAAAAAATAATCTCATCAGGACTTTTAGATGAGTTGATTATTCAACTTAATCCGTCTTGCATAATATTATTTGGAAGCATAAGAAAAGGAGAGTCAGATAACTCAAGCGATATTGATTTGTTTATTGAAACCCCTATGAAAAAAGATGTTGATTTGAAGATATATGAAAAAAAACTGGGGCACACAATTCAATTATTTACAGAATCAGATATAAATGCTCTTCCAAAACATCTATTAAATAATGTTATTAATGGCGTTAAATTATATGGTGTTTTTGCTTTAAAATGAATAATTTAATGAGATGGAAAGAATGCGAGAAAGAATTTGTAAGACAAGTTGAGGTTGATGAAGAAAGAATCAAATCAATTATAGAAACAGCATTAATTCGATTAAAGACCTTTGAAGGTATTAAACTATCTAAAGAAAATTCTTCTTTTTTCGTTGAAAATCACTATGAAGTCATCAAAGAATTGCTTGTTGCCTATTCACTTAAAAATGGACTGCGTTCTAAAAATCATCAATGTTTAATCAGTTATTTTTACAAGAAAAATCCTGATTATGAAAAGGAAGCAATTTTAATATCTCAAATGTCTTTTTTCCGAAATAGACTTACATACTATGGAGAAATGATCCCTTATGATTTTTATATTCAAAATAAGTCAGATTTTGAGAAAATAACTAAACTTATTTTAAAACTTCTTGAATAAATTTAAATCGTAACATTTTCTCACTTCGTTCCAAACTATTTCGCATAAAGCGAAATATTTATATATTAATATAGTTAAAAGTATATTCAATGGACAAAAATAAAATTTGGTTTTATATTTTAATTGCTGTAGTAATTCTGGCAATTGTTTTAATGATAGTTATATTCATGAATACAGGCAATGATATGTCAGGAGACGCCAAAAGATTTTACGTCGGCAGTTTATCTTTTAATTGATATTTATTAAACAAGGAGGATAGTTAAAATGGAAGACAACAAAACAATGTTTTATATTGTTGCAATAGTCGCTGTAGTTGCAATATTCGGAATGGTTTTTATGGCAATCAGTGCAAACAGTGTCGTTAAAACTTCTTCATTAACCGAGGATAGTGCAGGACAACCAATAAGAGTAACTGTAGACACCCTCGAGCACACGGTTGAAGATTGTATATCAAAATATAGTGGTGGTGGAACACAAGGAGAATTTAGTGCGTGTGTCTCATCAGCAAGCTAATTTCTTTTCTTTTTTACAATGAATATGTTTATTAAATTAGGAGGAAAATAAAATGGAAGACAACAAAACAATGTTTTATATTGTTGCAATAGTCGCTGTAGTTGCAATTTTCGGAATGGTTTTTATGACTATTAGCGTGAATAATGCTGCTAAAACAACTGAAAAACAAATTATTGAAATAGTTCCTAATGCAGACGATACTGTGACTATTTATGAAGGAAGTGATGCGGTTGGTTATGCTATGAGTGCTGCACAATGTTGTGCAATATTTCAAACAAAAACTTGCTGCCTTCCTAGATAATTTTTTTTCTTTTTTTCACCTTTTTAAAGCATTTATAAATGTGATAGAGTAATCCCTCTGAGATTACATCAAAAAATCGAAAGGTTAATATACTTATTCTTATTCGTATTTTTATGCTCAGCAAAAGTTTTGTAGATGTGGTAACAATCAGTTGTTATAATGTGTTTGACAAGCAAGTACCTGGTTTTAGGATCATTTATAAGAAGGAAATAAGTACGTTATTTACTGAAAGACTTAAAGAAGGAAAGGTAAAATCTAAAAATCTTCAAAATCCTGCAGTATTTGACAGATATAGCTATGCTATGTTTAGAGTCTTCTATAAGAGATTAAGAGATAAGCCAAAAATGACTTTAATCCTGAGATTTATCGGCAAAAAGATATATGAAGATGTTAAAAAGAAATCCAAATTCACAGGAAACATCAAGAAAGATCTCATTTTAATACAAAAATATTTCCAGAAGAATAAATATTACAAATCATCAAAAATAATCTGGGAAGACAAGAAATCATTCAAATACATAATGAATACACCTGTTATTTTTAATGGCGCAAAAGAACTTTATCATGAGCTTGGATTTGCACAGCACTTCTCTTCAAGAGTCATAGAAGCATATTTCAGCGAACGTAAAATAAAAGCATCTGAAAAGAATTTCAATCCTTTTTCACATTCTAAATCCAAAGTAATTGAATATTGGGAATTTAAATAAAATTTTGAGTCATATTCTCTGATTCATAATCTTTTTGATTTATGTATTCATTTTCAATTAAATTATACAATTTTTCACCCATTTCTTGCCATCTTGTTTCAAAATTAAACAAGGGAGTCTTTATTGTGTGGAGATATTCATACATATCCAAAGTTATTATTTTTCTTTTATTTGAATCAGTATTTGATTTAACTATTTCAAGAAATTTCCAATTAGTATCGTCTATTACTATAAAATCATATTTTTGGCAATAATCTCGTATATATGTGTGTTTTGTATCTGGACTCAAAATATGATATTTTTTAGAATTAATTTCCTCTAAAGCATCATCAATATGAATAACATTATGTTTTTGCGCAAAGCAATTTTCTAAACATAATTTCTTATCCGTAATAAGCAGAACTTTAGCCATTTTAATTAAATGTGTTTTGGAATTTTATAAGCAACAGTATCTATCATGCTGGTTACTCTTTGTTTGAATGTGTTTTCTGGTTCAGGAGAAAGTGTATTGAATTGTCTATATTTTTTATTGCTGTACATCACTATTTTATGGTCGGAATCAGGAAATTTTCGTTTAATGCTTTGTGCATATGCATTATTTTCATCATCAATGATTACAACTGAATAATTATCAAGGTATGTTTCTAAAGTTCCGATTTCTAAGGGTTTGAAGTATTTTTTTAATTTTTCTAAAAAAGTGTTGTTTTCCTGCATATAACAATGAATAAGATCTTCAAATTTCCTAACTTTATGTCCTTTGTTTTTTAAGTAATCTCTTAATTCTTCATTAGTATTATTTTCATTGGTTATCATCATTATATTAGTCATTTTAATACTCCTTGAATATTTATATCACTTATGAATAGTAAATCATTTATAAATGTTTTGATTATAAAAACAAATTAAAAGCACTAGTCACACTGGACATTGAGCCGTGAGGTATATAAAGGACTTATGACTTCTATGTATTATTGGCGTTAAGCATCAACACTTGCGTCAAAGTCAAGAACAATGTTTTTGACACCTCGTCGCCTGGATCTTGCAAAAGGTCATAATCTAAGGGCGATTTGAAATAAAATGCGACAAGCAAGAGGCAAAAATGGAAAAACACATAAAACCACAGATAAAAGTACCGTCAGTAAACGACGTGATGGGAAAAAACACACCTGACAAGAAATTCAGGGCCGGAGCAATTGTCTCAACAATTTGGACAAACCAATCTGTCAAAGACGGAAAAGTCTTCGAATATAAAACAATTTCTTTTGACAGAAATTATATGGACAAAGACGGCAAGTGGCAAACAACAAATTCTTTGAGAATGCAGGATTTACCTAAAGCAGTTCTTGTGCTGTCAAAAGCATATGAATATTTGGCTTTGAATTTAGAGCATGAAGAAGAAGACACATATTAGAACATATTAAAACTCTAATAATTTTATTTTTTTTATTTTTTTAGTCGTAAGACTATAATAATCAAAAACAAACAGATATGAGGGTGTAAAATGGCGCGAAAAAAAATAAATGAAGAACAAGAGATGGCAGATGAAGATGTGAATATAGATATGAAAAGCATAAAGAAGACAAAAGAGACTTCTGTTACAAATCTTCCCGGTGTAGGACCAGCAACAGCAGAGAAATTAGCTGCAGCAGGTTTTGATACATTATTAGCAATTGCAGTTGGAAGCATAGGAGAGATTGTTGAAGCATCAGGAGTTTCTGAAGTTGTTGCAAGAAAAATTATACAGGCTGCACGAGCATCCATGGATATGGGTTTCATGTCAGGAGAAGAGGTAATGCAGAAAAGATTAGAGGTTTTCAAAATAGAAACTTTCTGCGAACCAATTGATGCAATGCTTGAAGGAGGTTTTGAAACAAGAGCTATTACAGAATGTTTCGGTCAATATGGCTCGGGTAAGACACAAATAGGACATCTTTTGGCGTGTACAATCCAGAAAAAAGATCCAACAGCAGTTGTTGTTTATATAGATACAGAAAGTACATTCAGACCAGAAAGAATTGTGCAATTTGCAAATGGTCTCGGGCTTAATCCTGATAAGGTTTTGAAAAACATCAAAGTTGCTCGTGCATATAATTCAGATCATCAAATGTTGATGGCTGAAAAAGTTGAAGAATTAATAAAAGAAGGATTAAATGTTAAATTAATAATTGTTGATTCTTTAACAGCACATTTCAGAGCAGAATTTGTCGGCAGAGGAACTTTAGCAGGCAGGCAGCAAAAAATAAACAAACATATGCACGTTCTTGCAAAACTTGCAGACATGTATAATTTAGGAATTTATGTAACAAACCAAGTAATGGCTCGACCAGACACTTTCTTTGGAGATCCAACAGAAGCAATCGGAGGACACATTGTAGGGCATAACTCAACTTTCAGAATTTACTTGAGAAAAGGAAGGAAAGGAAGTAGAGTTGCAAAACTTGTCGACGCTCCAAACATTGCAGACAAAGAATGTGCCTTTATGGTCAAAGAAGAAGGCTTGTTTGCTGTTGAATAAGTGATGAAACATACACAGAATTTTTATTTTTTTATTTTTTTAAAAATTTACAAATACTTTATTCCTTGAACCAAAATAAGCATATTGAGACTGGGTTATATCAAACAAACTTTTATCCCCTGTTCTTTTTTGATAGGTTCTTTTATCAAACCATTTTAATACAGTCACAGTTGAATTTTCTACAGTCATATATTTTTTATTCATAAATCCACTAAATCCCAATCTGGAAAAATATTTTGCTTTATCTGAAGGCATTTCATTCAGTCCTTCTAAAACCGTTGTTCTGTTTGTAGATAATAATTTTGGATTTTCTTCTAAAAATTTATGTTCGATTACTTTATCAATGTTTTCAGGATTTTTCCAGTACTTTTCAGGTGCTTTAAATTCATCCATCCATTCATGCAAATGTGTTTTTTCATTCAAATCAAACAAACTTTTATCTCCTGTTCTTGTTTGATAATTTTTATCAATTAATCTGAGAAGTTGTATACGTGAATCCTGCATTTTTTTTGCACCTGTTTTAATTCGGATATCTTGGATTATTTCTTTTAGATTTTTTTTCATTCCTTTTATTGTTTTAATAACTTCTTCTCTTGAATTTGAATTAAGCCCAGAATATTGTTCTTTTACACTATGTAAAATTGCTTGTTCACCCAATTCTCCACACATATATCTTTGAGGTGCTTGAAATTTATCTCCCCATGGATGAAGATGTGTTTTTTCATTCAAATCAAACAAGCTTTTATCTCCTGTTTTTTTCTGATAATATTTATCAAAGATTTGTAAAATTCCAAGCGGAGAACCTTTTAGTTCATTCTGCAAATAATTGCATGCCAATCCTTGAAGTTTCAGATCCCTAAAATAACCCGATAAGTTTCTTGGAAGTGCATTTATCCCATTAATTATTTCTTGTCTGTTGTGAGATGCAAGATTAGGATTTGCTGAAGTCAAAGCATAATAAACAATAAATTCAACATTATTTTTATTAAAATATGTTCCGTCTACAAATTTCTTTTTTTGCACATGATTTTTCCCCATTAATGAATTGTATCTTTCTATTAAAAATGGTTTGTCCATTTCTAACAGATTGTTGAATAATCCTTCTTCACCTGTTTTTTTATAATTATCTCTTGATTCGATTATTTCGTTAAGAGTTTGTGCTGTTTTCCAGTCTCCTGTGTTTTCAGCAATATCTGAATTTAATTTTTTATAAAGAAACCAAAAATATTCTGAATAACTTACATTATTGCAATCTAAACTATGTTGATAGGGAAGTTCTTTCATTCTTTCACGTATTGCACTTACACATTTTTCTGTTAATTTTTCACTTATGTTTTTTTTGTGTTGGTGTTTATTTCCAGTATTAGTATTCATACTTTCTGTAATTTTCTGGTGTTTTTAAATCTTTCGATTAGTAATCACTTTATAGTGAATATTAATAAAACCACAACATCTTCTCACTATGTTTCAATATATTTTGTGACAGGCACAAAACATTTATAAACCCTTCTTTATTCCTTTTTTTATTACCAAATCCTTGTCGTTGTAGACAATGGAAATGCCATCTGAGGTTAAAAAGACGATGGAGAAGAATTATTCTAATGTTCTTCTTAATTGGTAAAATAAAATAATCATTTAAAAAAATACGAGGATAAAAATGGCAGAACACGCAAGTTTATTAGTACCAACAGACGAATATCTAAGATCAGGTATACATATAGGAACAAAATTCAAGACAAAACAAATGGAGAAATTCATCTACAAGACAAGACCAGACGGCTTGACTGTATTGAATATTCAGCAAATAGATGAAAGAATAAGAATGGCTTCTGACATGTTAAGCAGATATGCACCAGAAGAAATAGTTGTTGTCTGCAGAAGAGAGAACGGATGGAAATCAGTAAAAATGTTCCAAAAAATATTAGGAGTAAAAGCATTTGCAGGAAGATATATTCCAGGATATTTAACAAATCCTCAATTAAAAACATTCTTTGAAGCAAAAATAATGGTTGTTGTTGATGCATGGCCTGATAAAAACGCAGTATTAGATGCAAACAAAGTAGGCATACCAGTTATAGGTTTGTGTGATACAAATAACAATTCAAATTATTTGGATTTAGTTGTTCCGTGCAATAACAAAGGAAAGAAATCTTTAGGTTTGTTTTTTATGATAGTTGCAAAAAGATACATGCTTGCAAGAAACATGATAAAAAAACCAGAAGAATTCAAGTATACAATGGATGATTTCTCAGACGAGTAATTGTTTGAAGATGTTTTTTTTGATTTTTTTCAATTATTTTTCTTTATTACATATAAAGAATACCTTGGACTTTAGTCCAAGTTGTATT
>CAZSEK010000014.1:20480-21407 GCA_964605945.1 uncultured Methanosarcinales archaeon | reverse complement strand
TAATAAAAAATCAAAATAATTAAATAATCAATCAATATTAATAGAATGTTATGAATAAACTCTATAAAGAATTTTACAAACAAAGATTATTTACACTTGAAGAAGCAAATGCATTAATCAAGAACTATCAGGTATGCAAGAATAACATACAAAGAATGCTGAAAAAAGACCTTATCAAAGCACTCAAACCAGGCCTATATTATATAGTGCCTTTGGATGATGAACATTTTTATCCAAATCCACTGCATATTGCTTCAAAACTAAGAGATAATGCAGTGATTTCATGCAATTCAGCACTTTACGCACACAATATATATAGGGAAGAAAACACAATATATTTGTTTTCTAAGTACAATTCAAAACTCAGGCTAAACACAACAACCTACAAAATATTAAAAAACAAGCACAAATTCGGCATAGAAGAGTATAATTACCAAACAAATTATGCTCAAATAACTATAAAGGTAACAGACATAGAGCGAACTTTAATTGACTGCTTAAGAACAAGAACAATTAAATTCATCGAACTATTAGCATTATTAAAATCCAAAACCATGAAAATGGATATGAGCAAAATTCTGGCATATCTTGAAAAATACAAGATGTCTATACTTTACAACAAAACAGGGCTTTTGCTTGAACTTCTTGAAACAAATCTTGTAATAACAGACAATGATCTTGAAAAACTAAGGAAAAAACTCAGCAAGAAAGTATATTATATGAGAGAAAAAGGCCTTAAGGTCATCAAGCCAAAATATAAATATGACAAAACATGGAACATTATGATGACAGAAGAATTATGGAATTACATTAAATCCCAAAAGAAATCTAAATCAACAGAAACAAATAGTTAAAATAATCAATCATATAAATAATATGGTTAGTTAATAATAATATGGTTAGTTAATAATAATATGGTTAGTTAAT
>CAZSEK010000014.1:17966-20380 GCA_964605945.1 uncultured Methanosarcinales archaeon | reverse complement strand
AATATAGTTAGTTAATAATATAGTTAGTTAATAATATAGTTAGTTAATAATATAGTTAGTTAATAATATAGCTTAATTAATCATAAAAAAACAGCCCAGTAACTTTCTATAAATTCATCAGCCATAAAACCAATCAACTCAAAATAATTTTTTTCTAAGAGTTTTGTTAATCCAGATTTATCTGCATTTCTTAATGCTTCCAAATACTTTTGTCGATTTTTATTATGTACAATCATTGGAGGATATTGTTTTTTAATTAAAATATAATTTAAAAGCATTCTTCCGACTCTTCCATTTCCATCCATAAAAGGATGTATTTTCTCAAATTGATGATGAAAAAATATTGCTAAAATTAGAGGATGAATTGTATTTTCATTTCGCAAATACCATTTTAACAACAAATCCATATCTGTTTTTACAAAAGGCGCAGGTGTTGCTTTAAAATTTGCCTTAATAACCCTGACATCAGTAGTTCTATAACCTCTTCTAATATCTATGTTCTCAGTTAGAATTGAATGAAGTTTAATGATTAATTCATGATTAATTTGCATCTTAGATTCAAGGATATTTAAAAAAGCCTTTTCAGTATTTTGAATGTCATATATCTCTCTTAAAGTCTTATTTTTTGGAGTTATTCCTTCTTCAAGAATATTTCTTGCTTCTTCAAGCTTTATAGTATTTCCTTCTATAGATGTTGAGTTAAAGGCAAATTCGACAATAAAATTCTTCAATATTTCGCTTTTTGTCAAATCATCTAGTTTTTGAAAATTATCTAAATAATGCAGTCTACACGCTTCAATTTCTTGATTTTTTTCTCCAAATAATTGTTCTTTTTTTAATTTCAAAAGTTTAGCTTTTTCAAGATAATAATTTGATTCAAGAAATTCGTGAATTGTCTTATATGCTTTTCTTATTTTATTTTTATATTTTTTCAAATTATCTAACGAAATTTTGGCTTTATCTATAGAGTTTCCTAAATAAGCAATATCTTTGGTTATTATTTTATTTCCGTTTTTCTCTGATGCACGAAGATAATAATAATTCTTTGTACCTATTTGTTTTTTATATATATAGACCATAAATACAGTATCCTGTCTGAATTTATAAAGTTTACCCTTTATTTACCAAAAATAAATATAAAGGGTAAGATGTAAATACTTTAAACAAAACTAACTCAAAACAACAATATTAAGAAACTAAAAACATACAACAATATTAAGAAACTAAAAAAGTTAAAAAAAAATAAAAATATTGAATTTGTGCTGACTCAATTATTTATTGCATGCTCCATTAATGCATCCTTTTGTACAGATTAATTCTTTTGCAAGAAGTTTATCTTTATGATAAGCATCTGTATCACAAACCATTTCTACAACCATTTGTGCATTTTTACAATAATCCCATTTCTGCGCACTGATTATATCTATAACCTGTCCTTTTGTATAGATGTCTTCTCCGCCGTCAGAATCATAACATGTTTTGTCTTTTGATGCGCATGCTCCTAATCTGCATCCATATAAACATGGAATTTTAGTAAAAACTGCTTTTCCATCAGCTGCACAAGTTACTTCTGATACACTCAATGAATCTGCACATGAATCAGAATGTTTCAAACCGCTTGATAGCTGAACAAATCCTGAAACATCCGGATTGTTTCCGTCTGAATCATAGCATGAATCAGTAGTTATGACATTTGGATTATTTTGATCAGATGTTTCAACATCTGTATTTACATTGGTATTTTCATTTGTCTTAATGCAGCATGACGGGTATGATGAATCACATTTTGCATTATTAGACTCTGTCTCGCCAGACATACATGATGTTCTGCAGATTCCCTGCACATCTGCACATGGCGGCAATGAGCTTTTTCCTGCAAATATTACTATTGCAATAACAACTGCAATGATTACAACAACACCAATTACTGCTGCCAGAATAACTGGTTTTGTAAAAAAATTATGTTTATGTTCAGAATGTTCTTTATGGCTTTTATTTTTATGATCTTTATGTTCTGTCATTTTATCCCCCCAAATATACGAATAACAAAGCAAACATTCAGCCATATTTAAATATTCTGGTTTTGTATTGAAAATAAACTAATTTTTGTCACTTTAATGTCATAACTACAGAAAGATTTATAAATAAACAAAAACTCCTCATTATATCTTATGCCAGACAAAACACACATTACACACATTATGATTGTTTTGCATGTATGATGATTTGAAATATAGTCAACATTAGACTAAGACAAACATTGAAATTAGATAAATTAAAACGTAATATTTAATAAAATAAATTTAATATTTAATAAATTTTCATATTTATATAATATTTAATAAATTATAAGACAAATTAATATTTAATAAATTATAAGACAAATTAATATTTAATAAATTATAAGACAAATT
>CAZSEK010000014.1:0-17866 GCA_964605945.1 uncultured Methanosarcinales archaeon | reverse complement strand
AATATTTAATAAATTATAAGATAAATAAAATGCTAGATAAACTTTTAGTCGGAATATCGAAAACAAAAATCGGGCAGAAAATATTAGATAATGGAATGAAGAAGACAACAATAAGAAATCAAGAACTTATTTCAATAATAACAAATTTAGAAAAACATTATTCTGAAACTTCTCATCTCTTAGAAAACGAACGAACAGGTCACGATCATCTTGTTGAAAAAAATATTAAACTAGAAAATAAAAATTACACTCTCGAATCTTCAATCAAAAATTTGGAATCAGAAATACACGCACTAAAAGAGAGAGAAGCAATGATTGAAACAGCATATATGAAAATATCTGGTCTTGAAACAGCATTAGAGGAGAAACAAATAAAAGTCGAGGAAGAAAAAATAGAGATAGATATTTATAAGGGGCTTTTCCTTAATTCCTCATCATTAAATGATTTGCTTCAGTATGCAACAGAAACCATTTCAGAAAAGCTTAAAATAAAATATTGCCAAATTCTTCAGCATGAAAAAGGCGAAAATCCACAGGACGACCTTCTCTATATAATAAAATCAAATCAACCTCTAACTGAAAGAACAAGTCTTAAAAAAAATGAAGGAATAACAGGACTTGCATTTAACAACGAGTATAAAAAACCAACATATATAAAAGATGTTTCTCAATATCCTGAATTGTATATTTCACAATTTCCGAATATAAAAATAGAATGGGCAAAAAAAATAAATGATGCATATGTTCTAAACATTGAACATGATGAAGAACTTACAGAACAACAACTAAAAATTCTTGAAACTATTTCAGAAACAATAGAATATACTTTACATCGAATAAAAAATACAGAAAAAAGAACATCTATTGATTCTTTAACAGGAATATATAATCGTGCAAAGATGGACGAAATACTTGAAATAGAATATGAAAGATCAATGAGAAGCAAAACATTTACACCAATGTCGCTACTTTTTTTTGATTTAAATAACTTCAAACCAATAAATGACAAATATGGACATCAAGCAGGAGATGAAGCAATAAAAATTTTTGCCAAAACCCTTCTTGAAAAGAAAAGAAAATCAGATTATTTCTGCAGATACGGTGGAGATGAATTTATGATGATTCTTCCCCAAACAACCGAAAAAGAAGCTGCTGAAGTAAGAAAAAGAATTTATGAAATAATTTCTTCAATAAAAAAAGAACATTCTCTTCCATATAACGTCAGTGCAAGCATAGGATATAGTGTATTAAAAGAAAAAGACACAATAGATAAATTAATAGAACGAGCAGACAACAATATGTATGATCAGAAAAAACAAAATCATTTCCCTTCTAAAACTAAATCACGATTTAAAAAATTTTTTGAAAATTTCAAAAAAGAATTATATCATGCATTTGCACTTGAATAAAAGAAAAATTTGCTAATTTTTTTCGAGTATTTCTTCTACTTTATGTATAAATTCTATTGTTCTTTTGTGATATTCTTTTATTTTTTCTGTTCGAAAGAGCGTATTTGTGGCGTAACTTGCTTGTGTTCTTTTTTCTTTTAAGACCGTATAAAATTCTACATCTATTTTTGTTATTTCCATATCATTTATTAATTCTATTTCTTTTTTATTTAACGAGTATTCTTTTATAATGAACAATAATGTTGCTTCATGATTTTTCGAAATATATCCTTTATTTGTAACAAGAGCGAGTGCTGCATGATATGCTGCATAATATAATCCTACAATGGTCCAATCATTAAATTCTTCATCGGATTTATTTTTATTTACAAATCTTAAATTATGTTTTGCTTTTGCTAAATGTGCAAGTACTAATGTTTTTGCAAATGATTCTTTTCTTAAAATATTTTGATGTATATATTGATTTATCACTAATTTTAAAATATTTTTATCAGCATAATATTTATCAATATTCATTTTGCAAAACCTCGAAATATTTTTGTTCATTAATTATTGGAAAACCTGTTTTTTTTGCCTGAGTTACTAAATAATCTTTTTCTTCTCTAAACTTATTAAGTGTAGTAAATGCCAAACTTATATGATGAATAGCTTGTGTTTGAACATCATTTTTTATACTCTCTATTTGTTTTATAATTTTTTTTTCATATTCTTTTTGAATTAAGTCATTATCAAATTGAAATAATATGACTAATAAGTCTATATCACTTTTTTCTGTTTCAGAACCTCGTGCAGCAGATCCAAATAGAACTATAGAAATAAGTTCTTTAGGTATTTTTTTTATAAAATCTTTTAGAGGAATTCTTACGTTTCTATGTAATTTTTCAAATTTATTTATTGCTATTTTTGCATATTCGAGAATAAAAAATCTCTTATTTTTTATAATATAAAATACATTGGCTTTTGTTTCTTGTTTTTCTAGAATTTTACCCTCAATTAATAATTTAAGTGTATTCTGTAATGAACTATTAGATAATTTTGTTAGATTTTTAAGTTCATTAAAATAAATTTTATCTTTACTTGACTCATAAAATGTTTGGAAAATTTTTTCTTGTGCATGCATAATTATAGAGATTATTTCGAATTTAAATACTTTGCCATTTTTTGGTATAATTGTACCAATATTTGGCAATAGAAAGAGGAGCAAACACATCTAAATAAAATAAAAAAGGTGCGGAGAGAAGGACTTTCGTGAGATTCTTTGTAAAAATCTCCATTCGAACCCTCGAAAGCACTAAGCTAACAGGTTTCTAAGATAAATAATCTCCTAAGCCTGTCCCGTTTGGCCACTCCGGCATCTCCGCACAATAAACTATAGAGAAAGAAAACCTCTCTCTTTTTAAATTTTGCCTAAATATCTTTTCACTTCATTCGGAGATATTGTGGACGCAACCACAATATTTATAAATCCTCTAAAAATCCTACAAATATAGATTTTAGTTTGTGTTAAAGATAATTTTTATCTTTGACATGCTCAGAAATGCAAAACATTTCTGACACACCAGAAATTCTGATGAATTTCTCAGTGTTTTAAAAATCCTTTGGATTTTTATTATTTTTAGGAGGATAAAAATGGACGCATCAAGACCAATAGACGCATTAAACAATGCAAGAAATAAGAAAGTAATAATTGAATTAAAAAACAACAGACAGTATGTAGGAGTATTAAAAGCATTTGACATTCACATCAACTGCGTATTAGAAAATGCAGAAGAAAGAGAAAACGGCGAAATAAAAAGAAAAGTCGGAGTCATATTCATAAGAGGAGATACAATAACAGTAGTCATATCAACAGAGTAATAAACATACTTTATATTGCATATATGACACTCATAATCTAAGAGGATTAAAATGACAAAAGGAACAAGTTCAATGGGAGAAAAAGGAAAAGGAAAGAACCACATAATTTGCAGAAGATGCGGAAAACATTCAAGAGATGTTTCAACAGGTATATGCAGTTCATGCGGTTACGGAAAGTCCTCAAAGCTTAGAACATATAAATGGAAAAAAGTATCTAAAAGATAAACAAATCATTAACAACAAATATACTATTAAAACAAATAACTATTAAATAAACTTGTTAAAAATTAAAATTATTAAAAATAAACTAAGAGGATAAACGATTAAAATGGCAATTGTGCAATCAAAATCAAGAAGAAAACCATCAGGTGCGAGATATAAATCTAAAATTATAAAGAAAAGAAAATGCCTTATAGGAAGACTTCCTGCAATGACAAAAATAGGGACAGAAAAAATTATTAAAATCAGAACAAGAGCAGGATCTCAAAAATTAAGATCATTAAAGACCGAAACAGTCAATCTTTATGACCCTAAAACAAAAACATATTCTGTTGAAACAATAAATACTGTAGTTGAAAGTCCTGCAGATAAAAACTTCATAAGAAGAAATATCATGACTAAGGGAACTACAATAAAAACAACAAAAGGAAATGCAAAAGTAACATCAAGACCTGGGCAATCAGGAAACATCAACGCAGTTCTTATTGAATAAATAATAAATTTTTTATTATTCTTTAATATTGTTTTTCTATTTTTTATTATTCTTTAATTTGTTATTATTGGTTTATTATTTTTCTTTTTTTAAATTCATTATTTTATTTCTTTAATAATATATATATGATGTGAGTTAAGAATAATATTTAAAAAAATAAAAAGAAAAAATAAAAAGAAAAAATAAATTATTTTATTTTTCTTTCTTTCTGAAAACAAAGAACAACATTATTATCAATACAACAAGCAGTATTGCCCCCCATAACCAAGTGTAGTTTTTATCTGCTGTTGGTTGTGGTTCTGGTATTGTTTCTGTTTGTGTTGTTTCTGCTGGTGGCTGTTCTGTTGGTGTATTTTCTGGAGTTATAGCTGTTGTTGGTTCAGGTGTTGTTCCTGTTAATCCTATTGCAAACATACTTAATCCTGGTGAATCTGCCTCAAAATAAAAATATGTATTGTCTTCTGAAACTGGTTTTGTTGCAAGCTCGTCCCAGTTTGTCACATATCTGAATAATGCTATCTGTTCTTTTGTAATTTTATTTGTTGTCAGCCAGGATTTTTCAATTTTGAATTTTATTTTTGCTCCTGTTATTTTCGAGTTATCCAGATTGACGTGTCCTATTTCAAGATACTTATAAACTGTTCCGTTCATCTTTATTGTGTTTGTATCCAGCTTTGTAAAGATGAATTTTACATTATTTACTGATTCTGTTGTTGTAACTCCTAAACTCAATAATGGTATGTATTGATTATTTATTGTTATGTTTGTTGTTCCTGCAGGCAATATTGTGTACGTTGTTGTTACAGTTGGATTTATTGGCACAGCAATAATCCCACTTCCTCCTCCTGATGATGATGAACTATCATCGTCTTCTTCTGCTGCAGCTGTTGTAAGACTGTATGTTCCGTTTGTTACACAGTTTGCTGCTTGATCACATATTGTTATGTTATAATAATACAATGTCGATGCTGATAGGCTCGACAATGAAATGGTTGTTCCATTTGAATAATTTGTTTGATATACTGGTGTTGATGCTAATGCTGCTGAATTAGTCCCATAATTTATTGTTACATTAACTGATTCATTTGCAGTATATGTTATAGTGGCTGTTGTATCTGTATCTGTTTCAGATTGAGTTAATAATTCTGGTGCAGTATTATCTTGTATTACCCAATCTGTTTCTGTATCGGAATTGCCTGCTAAATCTGTTGCAATTACTGTTATTGTGTTATTGATATTTGCAGTCAATGTTACTGTTGCATTATAAGCTCCAGCTGCAGCGTCTGCTAAATATGATCCTGCATCTGTAACTATCGTTACGTTTTTTAAGTTTGTTTCAGTATATGTTCCTGCAATTTCTATTGTTGTTGTATTAACATAATAATCATGTGCAGTTATTGAAGTTATTATTGGGTCTGTTGTATCTATTATTATTCCTGAAACTGTTGCTGTTGTGTTTGTGTTATTTGCAATATCTGTTGCAGTTACATAATACGAGTAGTTTCCATCAGTTGACAATATATAAACAAGATTTGCTGTTGTTCCTGATGAATTTGTCGCAATAGAGTCGTTCACATTCATGAATGATGTGAATGTGTTTGCATCTGTTATTGTTGCATTTAGTATTTGTGTTGAGTTGTAATATCCTGCAATTACTGCATTATTTATTACGACTGCTGGTTTTATTGTATCAATAGTCACATTATATATTATTGATGTTGTGTTATAACCAACACTATCAAATGCAATAATTTCAACCCTATAAACATCATCATTCAATACTTGTGTTGTTATCTGCACATTGCCTTGTGCTGTTGATGTTGTGGTGTTTACAATAGTATTTGTTGAGTTATAAACATTTATTGTTGTCTTGTTGAATGTTGTGTCTGTAACAGTGTAGTTTATGACTATTGCTGTTGTGTTTTGATATGAGTTAGTTGATGGAAGATTTACTGTTAAATTAGGTGGTTGTGTATCGACTGTAAAATTAATTTCATCTGCAGCATTATTTCCTGTTTCTCCGCCATAATCATATGCTGTAACATTTAATGTGTGTATTCCATCACCTAAATTTACAGATAAATTGCAATAATATAAATCTGAGCCAGGTGTTTCTGGAGTACAATTTACGCCATACAAACTCTCATTTGGATTATAAGCGTATCCTGTTCCATTCACATATACTTGCACCCAACTTACTTCTGTTCCTGTTCCATTTACGCTGAAATTTATGTTAATGTTTTCTGTATTAAATATTTCATTATCTGTTGGAGTAATGAAAGTTATTATTGGTGTTGAATTATCAGTAATATTGTATCCAGAGAAACCAAGTACAGTAAATGTCAAGTTCCCCGTCATAACATTCATTGCTTCATTGAATCCATTTTGATCCCATATTACCGTACCATTTACTCCTGCTGCTCCAATATCATTGACTATTGCAGGCTGAGATGCAAAAGGCAAATTATAGAATTTTATTGTTGCAGTTGTATTCAATTCTATAAAAAATGAAGAATTGATATATATTCTTGAAGCTCCAAATTGGTGGGGCTGAGTTATTCTTATCTGAATTGCTTGAGGCAACTGCATTAAGTTCTGCGCCTGTTGTTGAGTTGACATATTTACTGATGTAATATTAATTAAATTGGCATCTTGATATTCTGGCAGATTAACTGTTCCATTTGACATACATGAAAGATTCATTTCAACATCCATTACAAAATTGATGTTTCCAAAATCAAGAACTTTCGAGAAGTTTACAGTATCTGAACCAAATCTCATGCATGTTTCTGGATATTGTGTTCCATTCATTACAGGTGCGCCAATATCATGCAGCACAATATCTGCCATTGACTGATTTGTATCCTCATTCCTATTAATTGAATCATCATAAGCCCTAAATGTTATTACTGTTCCCTGTGGTGCTTGACCAGAACTTATGTAATCAGAAACATTAATCGAGCCATCCCATAACCCTGTTGCAGGATTAAATGTTAGATTAACAGAACAATTTACGCCTTCAGTACAAGTATTATTGCTAATTTGCCATAAATCTGCCTGCACCAAAGTTATGTTTTGATTGTCTGTAACATTTACACTTAAATTCATTATGTTATCATAAGGCGAAAAGAAATTATCTGGATTGTTTATTATTGCTTCATTTACAACAGGCAATACATTATCAACATAAATATCCCATGAACTCATAGTGCCCCACCAATTATCATTAGCAGAGAAAGCAAATTGATAATTGCCTGAAGGCATATCCTGAGTTAAATTAATATTAGTTAAATCTCCTATATTATAAAGAGTAATGTTTGTTAAATTAGTTTCAGACCATTGCCCATTTGAAAAATCATATGAATCCTGCTGAGGAATAAATTTGCTTATTCCATGTTGTATTAAACTACTATTTATGGTGCATCCAGACCCATCACACCAGTCATCTCTTACTAATCCTAATAATCTTCCTGTCTGTGATGCATTTTCTGTAAAGTTTGAAACATTATAAACAAGATGCCATCTCCATTCCTGGCATTCTGATTCGATATTGATGCAATCATCATAACATGAATAATTTTCCACAGAACCATTTTCAGCGAAACATCCTGGAATAGAGACATAATTAATCAAATTTGTTACCTCAGGGAAATAGAAAACATTGTGTGCAGAAACGTTCTCGCCATTTATTGAATATTGGTCTGTATACCATGTTTTATTGAACATTCCGCTTATTGATTGATTACAATTTTCACCATCTGCTTCATTGCATTGCTGCCCCCACTCTATAACTGTGTTGTTGTTATTGTCTAAAATATATGCCCTGACTTCCCGCAAATAAGTATCAGAAATATTTACTCTTGCATTCCATTCTTTCATAGAATAAAAACCACCATCATTGCTTGTTGTTAAAGTTAATACTGAAATATTGTTTATATATGGATAAACATTATCAATTAAAATATTATATCTCCAAGTTTCATTATGATTGTTTGCTAGGTCATATGCAATTAATTGCAAAGAATAATTCCAGCATTCTGAATCAGGACAAGAAGCATTTGTATTCCATGTGCAAAGAGAACCATTTACATTTTCTCCGCTTACATTAGAACAAACTTCATTTACGAAATTTGAACCATTATAAACATTAATACTCCAATTTTTCAGTGCTGAATCATTGACCATTCCCCAAATCTCAACTTCATCAGTTCCGCCGACAACAGTCATATTTTCTCCATTAATTTCATTCACTTTGAAGTTATCTTCAATTGAAACTGCTGGAGCAACATTATCTGTAGAAACAGTAAACCAAATTGAATCATTTAAACCCAAATTTCCTACAGAATCATTTGCCCAAACAAATAAATGATAATTTCCATCCTCTAATGTTGATGAAAAATTAATTCCAGTATAATTTGTTCCGTTATAATTTACAATCCATGTATCAACTGTTTCGTCAGCAGTTGCATTAAACCAGATTGTGCTTGTATTATATGTTGTATTCTCTGGAGAAAGAATTGTTATTGTTGGAGGAGTTGTGTCGATAGTTACATTCCATGTTTCAGTTTCCTGGATATTCTCCCATACGCAATCACTGACTTCTCCCTTGAAAGAATAATTTCCATCTAAAAGATTTGTAAAGTTTGCAGATAATGATGCTGTGATCATCTTGTCAGTAGCATTATAACCTTGCATAGTCGAGTTAATCAACCCTCCTGTAGAATTGAATAACTTTATCTCTAAGCTACAAATGTGCTGGTCATCTGTTGCATTAATTCCAACAAGAATATAGTTTCTATCGAGAATAGTTCCATTGAAATCTGTTGCAGATTCATTAAATGAAACGCTTGGAGGAACTGAGTCAACTACAAAATACATGTCTCCGCTAGGACTTAAAGTGCTATTGCTATTACCTACTGTATCATTTGCACTAATATTAAACTTATATACACCATCGCCCAAAGATGTATAATTTATTTCATAAGGACTTGAATTAAATGCTGAAGTGTTTGTCCATAACAATGTTGAATAATTATAAACATCAACTATTATAGTATCAAGATTATCGTCTGTAGCAGTTATATTAAGGAAGTACCAATCAGTTCCTGAAGAAAATGTAACACTTAACGCCGGAGGGGTTGTATCTATAGTTATTGTATTTACTCCTGTAACATTTATTGTCCCGTCAGTATCTGTACAATTTACATACCATGAATAAGTATTGTCTGCAAAGATAGAAGATGCTGTAAGGGAAGATAATGTTGCATTGTCGACTAATTCATTAGTTGCATTTAAACTATTATTAATATATAATGAACAATTAAATGTTGCATTAAATGTACTTGAAGCATTAAAATAAAAAGTGGGCGCCGAATTATTAGTATAAGTTCCATTTGCAGGAGCTTCTCCAGGTTGTGCAGTTAGTGTTGCCAAAACATAAGTTCCGTATAGAATTATGCTAACAACAAAAAATACAGTTAGAACCAATAAAGTGTTTTTAAGTAATGCTTTTTTATTCATATTAACTCCCCTCACTTATTTAATTTTATAATTATAAATTATGAACTTCATAGATTTAAAATTCATAAGTTTATTAAATAAAACATAGAACATTTATAAAACTTTCTCTATGGATATACTAAATCCTATACTAACATTCACTTTATTTTAGTAGTTATTTAATGTTATTAATATAAATAATGATTTTTTATTTAGTTATTTTTATTTATTATTGCTGTTTCCATTTTTTGTTTTTATTTTCAGGGTGTTTTTATGATGTTTTTATTTCAATTATTTTCATTATATTTTTATTTCAATAATTAATCATCTTTCTTTTCATGATGCTTTTTTTCATGAGTTTTTTCATGATGTTGAGGGTGTGATTTTTTCTTTTTCTGTTTTGCAATAAAAAATAAAACTCCCCCGAGAATAATCAAAAGCACAACCGCAATTCCAACAATCAGCAAAACCTTGACTAAAGGATTTTTTTCAGAAGAATTTTCATTTGCAACACCTGTTTGTTGTTCTGAACCTGTTTCTTCATTTTCATAAATAATCTCTGCATTCTTTTCAGACGAGACAACAGCAAAAAGATCAAGCCCTGGAGAATATGCCTGATAATAGACAAAAGAATCGTCTTCATTTATTATTTTTGTAGAAAGAGTTTTCCATGAAATATCATACCTCATCAGGCTTATTTTATTTTTATCAAAAGTATTTTCAGCAAACCAACTTTTGCTGACCTTAAATCTCATTCTTGCATTGTTTATGTCTTCGTTAAGAAGATTTACATGAGATATTGAAAAATACAAATAAACAGTACCTGAAAATTCTTTTTCAAGAGCTGTTGCTACTGCATCCATTTGTTTTAATATGAATCTTACATCATTTGACTGTGCATCTGTTGTAAGTTCAAAATGTACAATAGAAAGATATTGCGCATATTCATTTCTGCTGTAGTCTATTGTTGTCGTCCCTGCAGGAAGAGAGGCGTAATTATTAGATATGGACGGAATAAACGGAACAAAAGCAGTTGCATAAAAAATTATAAATAAAAACAGAACAGCATATAGAATTAATATTTTTTTCATTTTCATAATTATCGCCCCCAAATAAAATATACATATACAAAATAAAATATGTATGTAAAATTATATATGTATATAAGACAATACTTTAATCATTTATAAATATTTTTAAAAAACCAAAATATTACACACACATAACACAGAAAAACACTAAATATATAAACCACACCAGTTGAATTATGTTATGGGAATGAATATCAGATTCAGAAGGATAACAATAATAAGGAGCAAGAAACCTGAAAAAGACAGCATAAATGACGAACTGCAGTTTTTAGGTCATTCTCTTGGATTATTCAGCGAAAGAGACAAAGATAAAAGCTGTTTTAGAATATTCATAGTTCTATTGAAAGCATTAAAAACCGGCCATGCTCTAACAAGCGATGAAATTGCCAATAAAACAAATTTGACAAGAGGAACAATAATTCATCACCTGAATAGATTGATGGAATCAGGAATTGTTGTAAATCAAAAAAATTATTATTTGCTTGCTGTTGAAAACACAGAAGAGCTTGTAGAACTTATCAAAATAAATCTTACAAAAACATTCGACAATCTAAAACCTATTGCAAGGAATATCGATAAAAAACTGGAATTGTAATTCTAATAGAAATCAGATAACGTTATTTAGAAATATCATCATATTATTATTTTAGAAAATGCGCATGCAAAATAAATTAGTTTAAAAATAATTTAAAAAAATCTAAATAAGAAAAAAAGATAATTAAAAAAAAACAAATTATTTTTTAGTTTTCTTTTTCTTTCCTTTTCCTGATGGAGAAGGTTTATTAAGCCACTTGTATCCAAAGAAAGCCAAAGCTAAAACCAATATTATTACTGCAGATGCAATGAACCATCCTGATTTCACAATACCTATTATTGCTACTAATCCTGTAAGTTTATTTTCATCTCCTACATCAGAATTTGCTGAGTCAGATTCTTCTGCTGTTTCTTCATTTTCCTGATTGAGTTCATCACCACTTGTTTCATTTAATTCTGTTGTTGAATCACATAATCTAGTCAAATTTGGTTTAAGATGTGCTGTGTATGTGCTGTAAGTTATATTGCATCTTGTATCTGCACATATTCTTGTTTGTGTTCCATCATTGCATGAAGACCAATCACTGCATTCCCAAATAGGTACGCAAATAAAATATCCTCCTCCGCCTCCTCCTCCGCCTCCTGTTGGAGGTTCTGTTGTATCACCCACTGTCAATGTCATTGGTGAAATAACATCCACATTTGATGTTCCGTTGTTGTAAGTTAGAGTTATGTTTCCTGTGTAAGTTCCAGGTGATGTTAATATTGGAACTGCTATTGTTATTGCGATATTATTTGATGTGTTTCTGAAGAATGTTCCAATTAAAGACGGGCTTAATGTTACTGAAGATGCAGGAATTGTTTCTAATGCTGAAACAAAATCTGAAGAAATTAATGTTACACTATATAAATTTACATTTCCTAAATTACTTGCTGTTATTAAACCATTCGCATTAGTTCCTTGCGGTGTTGTTAATGCTGCTGAAGATAATGTTACATTATATATTGCTCCTGTAATTGTTGTTGTGGTTGTTATATTGTTATCTGATTCATCATCTTCTAGTATTGTGTCAACAGGATCCAATGAGATATTTATATCAAATGTTCCTGGTGATGTAAATACATGATAGAATGTGTGTGTGTTGTTTAGTGTCGAATTTACTGCAGAAACTGTTTCTGTCCAGCTTGAACCATCTCCTAATGTTATTCTTATTGGTACGCTTAAAGTTGGATTAGATGTTGATGTAAATTGATATTTAAAAATTATGGATGTGTTCACATCTATAAGTGATGTCGCTGGATTGACAATAATTTCTTGTGCTTTGAAATTTCCATTAAAAGGCAACACGATTAATGTCATTGGTGAAATAACATCCACATTTGATGTTCCGTTGTTGTAAGTTAGAGTTATGTTTCCTGTGTAAGTTCCAGGTGATGTTAATATTGGAACTGCTATTGTTATTGCGATATTATTTGATGTGTTTCTGAAGAATGTTCCAATTAAAGACGGGCTTAATGTTACTGAAGATGCAGGAATTGTTTCTAATGCTGAAACAAAATCTGAAGAAATTAATGTTACACTATATAAATTTACATTTCCTAAATTACTTGCTGTTATTAAACCATTCGCATTAGTTCCTTGCGGTGTTGTTAATGCTGCTGAAGATAATGTTACATTATATATTGCTCCTGTAATTGTTGTTGTGGTTGTTATATTGTTATCTGATTCATCATCTTCTAGTATTGTGTCAACAGGATCCAATGAGATATTTATATCAAATGTTCCTGGTGATGTAAATACATGATAGAATGTGTGTGTGTTGTTTAGTGTCGAATTTACTGCAGAAACTGTTTCTGTCCAGCTTGAACCATCTCCTAATGTTATTCTTATTGGTACGCTTAAAGTTGGATTAGATGTTGATGTAAATTGATATTTAAAAATTATGGATGTGTTCACATCTATAAGTGATGTCGCTGGATTGACAATAATTTCTTGTGCTTTGAAATTTTCAGCAGACACAAAATGCGCATTTATTGCTATTGTTAAAATTAAAAAAATTACAAAATATCCAAAAAATAAGTTTGTTTGTTTCATTTTAGTCAGTGATTCTGGACATCCACATAAATTATATATTAGTATATTATATATGGTGTGCGCGTCCGAAATTGTTTATTTTATATTAAGCACTCTTATTATTTCTTTATTATGTGAACTTTTATCAACACCAGGTTGGTTTGTTGGAGTATATCTAACAAAATGCATTCCTGTTGAATTAAATCTTACTTGATCTCCTTCAAATGTGTTTTTTAACTGACCCAACGCGTTATAAACTTCGAATTTTCCGTTTTTATTGAATGTTGCGTGTCCGTATGCTGGATGTTGTGATATTAATTTTAATGTTAAGTATGGTTTTGTTAGATTTTGACCAGATTCTACCCCTGTAGGTTGTACTGGAGGAACTGCAATTGCTTGTATCCATCTTTCTGCAATGTTTGCATCATCTGTTGTATCTGGAACATCATATGCTCTAACATCAGAAGATTCTCCTGGAACTCCTACTGAGTCAACATCCGGACAATAATATCCTTCGTTTGCTGCTCTTGCAAATTGTGCATCAGACTGAATTGGTGCGCCATATTTTATATTCAGGAAGTCTATTCCACCATATGCTCCTGTGACAAATCTTGTTGTTCCTGGAAAAACCGGAACTACTGCTTCATATCCTCTTGTTGCAAGAATGCTGTCTGTTTGTGCAGCAGTTAAATTTGCGGATGATGCTTGTTTAGCAGAAATCAATGCAGCCAATGCTGCCACAATCATAGTTAAATTTCTTAATGTTTTCATTTTAAATACCCCCACATATGTTTATAAAAATAAGTGTATGTTAGAATTAGGTAATGTATTAGGATTTATAAATGTTTTGATAGTTTACTATTTAATAGTGAAATCAGGATATACTATCATAATAATATAATATCACACACACTATATAGTATATAATAAGCAAATAACTTAATCTAAATAAATTTAGAAAATCAAACAATTAATCCAAAACATTAAATAATTCAAAAAATAGAAAGATGAAAACTAAAAACACATAAAAAATAGAAATTAAAAAAACCAAACTACTAAAAAATATAGAAAAAAATATAGAAAAAACTAAAAAAAATCATTCCTTTGATTTTTTCTTGTCGTCTTTTTTACTCTCTTTTATAGTGTTTCTTAAAACATCTATTAAAATTACTCCTTCTTCGAATTCAAGTTTTGCAATTGATAAGCAATCAAATTTTAATTCTTCTAATTTCTTTTGAGGCATCTTTATTAAGAAAGGCGCGCCCATAGATAATTGCAATGCTCTTGCACCAATGATTCTTGCTTTTTCATACTTTGTTAATTTGCCTTTTACTAATTTTAATTCAACCATTTTATCACCTGATAAATTATAAATTAAATAATAATTTCTTATTTTGTTTTATAATAAAAATTTAATAAAAAATATTGAAAATAATTTATTGAAAACAACAAATAAAAGGATTTAATTTCTCTTTATAAGTTTTCTTATTTCTTTTGCTTTCAACAATGCAAGATCAATCATCTTGTCTATTTCGTCTATTGTTAATGTGCCTTCTCCACCTTTCTGCAAGGAACAGATGTTTTCATCTTCTGTTGTTGTTATTGTCAATCTTGCATCCATTACTTTTTCTTCTGTTTCTATAGGATCAACAATGAAGTGAGTTCCTATTTTAAAAACAGTAACTGCGATTGGTGTTTTTGATATAGGTATTCTTTCTTCTGTTTTAATTTTATAATCAACTTTATCATTTTCCAATTTGGGGAATTTTGCACTTAATATTGCTGAGACTGCTGCAATTGAACCTATATCAATAAGATTTCCATCAACATTTATAGGGCATATATCAACATGTATTGTCCATACCTGCTCACCTACCTTAATGCATAATTTTTTATTGTCAAGGGATTTGCTTTCTCTTATTCCTCTGTCTATAACTCTTGCAACTTCTATTGCATATTCTCCGGGTGGTCCTGATTCAAATAAAGGATTGCTTAATGGAAGCAATTCTGCACCGACCATTAATATTCCTTCTTCAGGTGTATCAGAAAAAGGTTTTTCAACAGACATTTTGACTCCTGCAAGTACTTCTGTATTTCCACATTTTACTCTTGATGAGCCTTCTGCTGTTCCAATAAATCCTGTTTCAATTTCAATCTTTCTGAATTCATCTGTTTTTCTTCCATCATACCTTATTCCTTTATTAAGGCATTCTATAACATGTTTTTTCATTTCAGTATCTACCATTTTAATTTACCTCGTGATTATTATTAATTCTCCTCGATAGTTGAGTTTTCATCATGTTCAGTTTCATGATTTACATTAAGTTCGCTTCCTGCAAATTTTTCTTTTAAAGCATTTCTTTGTGCTTCTGAAATTTGTTTGATAGCTCCCTGTGCTTTTCTTAATGCTTCAATTACTTTATCTTTGCTTATTATTCCGTCTAACTGCAATAAGGTTATTTCTCCTGTTGAAGGAATTATTGCAACAGGAATATCTGCAACATGCTCTGAATCTACATGATCAACATATTTAGGAAGATGTTCTTCTTCGTAATTTAAATCAACTAATATTGCATTATCTGCCTGTCCTACTGCAACAGCTGCAACAATATCTCTCATTGCAATTCCTGCATCTGCAAGTGCTATTGCTGCTGCATTTATTCCACAGCATCTTGAACCTGCATCTGTTTGAGGCAATTCAATGTAAACATCAACAACCGCATTTGGAAAATCATACAAATCAAGCAATGGCAACAATGCATTTTGTGTAACCATTGAAATTTCTTTTGATCTTCTTGAAGGACCAGGTCTTACTCTTTCTCCTGCTCCTGAAAAAGGCATCATGCTATAGTAACATCTTAATCTTCCTTTTTTAGGGTCCTGCATAAATTTAGGGAATAACTCTCTTGGACCATATACTGCTGCATATGCAATAGTATTTCCCATTTTAAAATATGCTGAGCCGTCTGCATTTTTTATTATTCCTGCTTTTGCTTCTATTGGTCTTAATTCATCTATTTTTCTTCCATCAAGTCGTTTATTGTAAACCATGATCATCACCTTTTGCTTCTTCTATATTTATTTTTATCCCTGTGATTGCTTCAAGATGCTCTTTCATTTTTTCTGTAAGTCCTGAAAGATGGCTCTCTAACTCAATCTTTTTTATTGCATTTACTGCAATATTTTCTTTATCTGGTTCGCCGTCAACCCAAATCATTCCGTTCTGTCCGATGATAATTCTGCAGCCTGTTGCTTGTTTTATCATCGAAACCATTGAACCTTTTTTTCCAATTATTCTTGGAACTTTGTGTGTATTGACTTTGACAATTCTTCCGCCTTTTAATTTTCTAAGACCTTGCTCTCTCATTGAAACATCAACAAGATTCTGAGAAGTTACATTTGTTATTTTTGCAACAACATAATCATCTAAATCAAAATATCTTGTCAAATCATCGCCTTTAGCAATGAATTCTGGTGTTTCTTTTGACGAAAGTACTGCAGAATATGGACTATTTATTTCAAGTCTCCATCCTGTCATCAAAATATCGAAAACTCTTCCGATAACAACATCATTTCTTTTAGGCAAGTATTTTCCTGCAACAGGAATTATTTTTAGCACTTTGCCTTCCATGTTCATAATTCCTAATTTTGAAGCAATTATGTTTTCTTTTATTCTGTAGGTTCCATAACTTGGTATGTAACCCATGTCATCAGCCAAGATTTCTCCTGGAACAACAACTTGTTTGTTTTGTATTAATAAACTCATTTTTTTCATCTCCGTTTTAATGTTAGTTTGTCAGTAACACCAACGCCCTAAGTGAGCGATATTCTTTCCAATAATTGACATCGCAAGGAAATTGCAATAGGAATTGCGATTTCGATTTGATAATCAAATGAGCGAAAGGCTGTGGTGTTGCGCCTTAATGGCAAAAATTTAATTCATCAATTTTATCTCTGCTCCTCCGTGAGTCTTTTTAGATAAATCATCAATCAAATCCATATAAATTCCTGCAGGAATTTCGACAGTGCAAAGATAACATCCGTCATCAAGCCATGTTTCATTCAAAACTTTTCCATATGAATGTATTGTCTTGAAATATTTCAATGCATATTTATCTGAAAGATGTATCTGCAGTTTTTTTGTTTCAATTTTAATAGGTATCACGGGTCTTAATTTTTTAACAATATCATTTACCTGATCTTCTGCTGATTTTTTATCATCTATTCTTATTTTTGCTTCTGCAAATGCATTTTCAAGTCTGATTATTGGATGAGGCAGATTTGTTTCGGGGTTTATTGCATTTCTGTGTATTATTTCCAATATTTGTTTTCTTTTCTGATTTTGTATTTGTTCTCTGTATGCTGTTGAAAGCTGAAGCTCTCCTTTTCGAAGTATTATTTCTGCAATCTCATCTTCATCAAGGCTTCCAAAAGTTATTTGCAAATCTGTTTTAGGACTGAAAATTCCTTTTTTGACATCTTGAAAAATATGTTCTGCTTGAAGAACTTCTCTTATGTCATCTAATTTTCCCTGCTTAAATGCAACTGCCTTGTCTGCATCGACTGCAATCTCAAAATTTTTTCCATTTTTCTTGAATCTTGCAAGATTAAAATGTGCTTTTTCTTTTGAATACTTCTGAGTAAAATTTCCTATTCCGCCGAACATTTTGCACCTCGTGATTTTATTTTA
>CAZSEK010000013.1:0-22324 GCA_964605945.1 uncultured Methanosarcinales archaeon | reverse complement strand
CTGTTGAGATATTTAAAAAATAATTTAATTCTTCTCCGTTTAGATTTGCGTAGTTTGGATCAAGGGTTATATTTGAATAGACTCCCTCAATTTTATGATTTGTTTCTTGGATAGAGTTTCTCTCATTATTTAATTTTTTTAAATCTTCTTCTTTTAAATTAGGCGAATTTAAAATTAATTGACATAGAGCGCTATAGCTTCTGAGTTGAGTTTCAAATGTTTGCACTAATTTTCCTAACTCTATTATTTTTTCTTTTAATTCTGACTGAGTGGGAGTATTTGTTGTTTCTGTATTATTTGGTGTGTGGAGGGGATCTTTGTCGTTGTTTATTATTTTTGTTTCGCCTTTATTTTCTTCTTTTCTGCCTTTAAACATTCTAATCAATCTTAATAATAAAACAATAAATGCAGCAATTGCTGCTAATTGTATTATTGCTGCTAGAAAAGGAATGCTTGTTTCAATCCATTTCATGATTGTGCTTAGTGTACTCATTAAAACACCATATAATATTAAATACGTTAAAGAGAATGAAACTGCCTTATCATTAAACGCAGATTGAAATAAGTTATATAATAAAATACCAAAAAGAGATAATAATATTATTGCAGGTATTGCTTGTAGTTTTCCAAGATAAAATCCTGTTTTTGATTCAAAAACCATCATTGAAAATGTCAATGCTAATGCAATAGCAATAGAAACTGCTTTTCCCTCTTTTCTACCATATAATTTAACATAAACAAATTGTGCTAAGCTTAAGAATAATAATAGATATATTGCAGCATCTATAAAATCATGATAGGTTATGTAAAATTGACCTATATTAAGTCCTGCAAGAGGTTTAAATGCAGAATCAAGGATATTTGCGGCAGATGCAAAACTAACTAAAAGAAAAAATACTAATATATATATATTATTTGTTTGTTGAATTTCATTTCTTTATTTTGGCTTTTACATCTTGATATTTATTTATCTCATCAGCCATTAATTTTTTAACTTTAGTTATACGTTGTATAATATCTTTTTTGATTGTTTCGGGTTTTTTATTATTTGTATTTGAAGCTTCTTTCATTAAATATTTTTCTAATTCTTTGAGCATATCTTTTACACTAATACTTAGTCGAGTGTCAGACATGATTTCTGCATTAACTTTAGCAGCATTTGCAGATAACTGATTTATTATTCCTGGCAACATGTCCTGTGTTGCAGTTTTTATAGTTTCATCTAAATTTCCTATCAGTTGTTTTTCATAGTTTACCATTAACTGTTCCATCTCAATCAGTCCATCACTAAGATATTGTTGTTTTTTGGCTATAATTATAGGTAATTTATTTTTATAATCTGTGATGAATTGATGTTCTTGTTTCAATAAGTCATTTCTTTGAGCAATCATTTTCTCATTGCCCGGCTCTAGATAATTCAAAATATGGTCGGTATTATTTTTTACTTTGACTATGTTTGAGCGAATCATATCTAAACTTTTTTTCTTGAATAATTTTAATGTAAAATTTTTCATTGATTTATTCTCAAAATTGGCGTCGAGAGTTAGTGCATATGTTTTTTTCAACAAATCCATGTCTTGTTTATCTAATCTTTCCATATCTTCAAAATTGACTTTCATGGTTTGGCTTAATCCATATAATTTATCTTGAGCTTGCATAGCGGCCACAACTTCTTTATCTTCATCCTCAATCTCTTTTTTTAGTTTGCTAGCGGCACTTGGGCAAACTCGTGTCATTGCCTTGAAATCATTTTCGGTAATTTTATGTGTTTTTTTCAAATCAACTAGAATTTTCGTTATATCCATTTGAAATAATTTTTGATCTTCAACAATTTTTTTCTCATTCATTTCATAATTTTTTGATATTGCTTCATTCAGTTGAGCTATTCTCGTTCGTAATGTATTTATATATTGATTCAGCATATTTGCGTAGTTCTGTATTTCCGGAATTTTGTCTGCATATGCAGGATTTCCGATGTTTGAATATATTGATTGAAGGTATGTTTGAAGTTTTGTTGTTCCTTCTAATGCTTGTTCAAGTTGTTGTAGAAGAACAAGTTGATTTTTTCTGCTGTTTAAATCTTGGGTTTCAAGATTCATTTCAATTTGTTCTAATTCTTTTAATTTTGTATCAAGATTTGATGTTTCTTGGTCAAGATTAAACAGATTTTGCTTCGCTTTTTCTTCTTTATTAATTAATCCTCCCCAAGATTTCATCGTATCAGTTTCTCCTTTTTGTGCATGTTTAAAATTAAGATCTCCTGATTTTATTCCTTTAACTAAATTAATTACTGCATAAATTCCAAATATAATGACAATAATTAATAACCATCCATAAACTGCTGGCCACCAAGATAATTTATTTAATACATTCATTAAACTTGGAGACATATTTATTACTATTAATGGAAGTATTAATCCTAAAAATATAGCCATTGGCGTCGAGGCGCCAATTTCTTTTGCTCCTTTGTAAAAAAAGTAACCTATTAAAAAGCATATTATGAGGAAAGGTATCCAGCTTAACATTCCTAAATTGAATTTTGCTTGATATTCAAAAACACACATTCCTATTGCAAGAATTAATCCCATTACTGTGGCAACTGATGTGGGAAATTTATCTTTAAATACTCCTTTTGCAATTGCAATAAATAACCAGAAATAAAGAATGGCGTCAATAAATGCAGCATATCTTAAATATGTTTGTCCAACATTAATTCCTTTAAATGGAGAAAATATTTGTTCAAGAAGATTGGTTGCACCGAGAACAAAAGGCAATATTATTATGAATGTTAAAATAAGATTTATTATTAATTTTTTTCTCCCAAAATTAGTCATATCTCCACCTTTAATTCAATTTAATTATTACTCAATAAACTTATATATAAATGTTGCTGTTTTTAAGCACAAATCAAGAATAAAATAAAAACAGATAGTTTAATATAAACTAGAATGTTAAATTAAAATTAAGAAAAAAAATAAAATAAATTTATTTTCCTGGCACAGGACATCCGTTCATTGCTAGATTTTTAATAAATGGAATTCCGCATAAAAACATCTCCCAGATAAATGGAGAGACCATGATTAATCCTGCAATTATTAATGTATGAGGTAATTTTTCGCCAACTCTTCCTGCAACAGCTGCTGCTGCAGATATTTTTGCTGCTGCAATTATACCAATCAAAACCCTGATTCCTATCGTCATCCATAAAGAAGGTTTCCATCCAATTAAACTAGTTACAAAATCAATATTCATGCTGATAAAAATAAATATAAACATTACAGGAAGTGCATGTATTCCATGTTTTAGCCAGCCCATGCCTGATTCATCTTGATGAACAAAAATCAACTCAAGAATAGCGAGAATTAAACCAATAACAATAACCGGAACAATTGCAATTTCTACAGCCATAAAATCACCTTTTTTTAATAGTTTTATCTAATCTAGAAAAGGTTATATAAAAAGTTATCTTTTTTTAAAGAAAAAATTATTCAATCTTGACTTTTTGTCCAAGGCACTGTCCTGGCATTCCTGTTTCAAAAACAGCTCTTAATGCGCCTTTATTTCCATGAATTGCATTGACTTTTCCAATCATGTCTTTTTTCCCTGTGTTGAATATTACTTTTTTGCCTACTAATTTAGATGCTTTGTCTTTGTTGTCTATTCCTTCAACTGTTACAACAAGATGATTTGTTGTCTGGCAATGCATGTTTCGTCTATAATTAATTATTGTTCCTTCCATACTTCATAGGAAATTTAGTTTATTTATAAATATTTCGGGCTTAGAGCACGAAATAGTTTCGAATGTCTCAAAGAGAAATCTGAACGAAGTGAAGATTAAGTGAAGATTAAGTGAGAATTAAGTGAAGATTAAGTGAGAAAAGATTTCGTATGCCTAAATTTAATCTTGATGTCACTTAAAAGTGGTGTTAAAACGAAAGATTTATAAATACGAATAAAGTAATATATTTATCATGACTTATCATAATGGACACACATATATGACGGATAAAGCAATAGTGAAAGAAATAGAAGAAAAACTCAACTATTTGCATACAGATTATAATTTAGTTTGTATGCTTTTACATAAGTCTTATCAGAAACATCTTGAAGAAGATTCATCTTATCATTCATATAATATTGAGGAAAAAATACTTACAAAAAGAATTACTCGAGAGAATAAAAAAGGACTAAAAGAACTTAAAAATGCATTTAGGTGGGGAGAAGATAATTTTTTACCAGATGCATTAAATCAAGCATTTATTAAAGATTTAGCAGGAAAAGTAGAACCAAAAATGCCCTCAATATATAGAGGAACTAGTGCAATAATACTTGGCGCAAAACACAGGCCTCCAGGATACGAAAAAATATATGATGAGATGGATAATTATATATTTAATTTAAAAAATATTTTAAATGGAATTGGAACAATATCTGCATTAGAATCAGCAACATATGCTCATCTACATCTTGTAAGAATACATCCATTTATTGATGGAAACGGAAGAACAGCAAGAACATTTCAAAATATAATTTTAAAGAAATCAAATCTTCCTCCACCAATAATTTATGCGGGAGAAAGAGACGATTATTTTAGACATTTAGATAGAGCTATACTTGCTTGGAAATCAAAAAGAAATGAAACACAATTGCCCGAAAATAGGGGTTTCACAGAAGATGGTGAAGCAGATTTCTACAATTTTATAGCAGGAAAAATATCTGCTTCATTGGATAGATTAATTTATAGTTGCAAAACTTCCAGATTTTTTAAATTTAATTCTTAAATTAAAAACATAATAACAGGCAGTATTAAACAGGCCATTGCCTGAGTTCTTTGGACTTTTACTATTCCTGGTATTAAACCGATTGCAGTTGATGTTATTAAGACAAGCAGACCAATCCATGAAGTCATTATGCCGACAAGAACTGTTACAAAAACAATTATAGATACAACAAGAATTTTATAATTCACAACAGAAATCAATTTGCAGAACACTCGTCCAAAAAATAAACAAAGATAACATGAAACAGAACCAGCAATCAATGCAGCAATCAAAAATAAAATCACAATCCAAAAATTCAGCTCAAATGCAGAGGAAATCAATTTAGAGACGACAATAACTGCGCCATTTCTTGCTTTATTTATGCTATAAAGCGCAACTAAACTCAAAACAAAACTTGATGTTCCAATACATCCCATTAAAATCATAAATCCGTGATCTCCTAAATCTTTTACAAATTGCATCGAAATAACCGCAGCAATCGAACTGCTCAAACCAGGAAATGTCGAGACAATAAATGCAGATATATTTCCAAAAACCAAACTAAGAAATGTTTTTCTTTTGTCTAATTGTATGTTTGTTTGATCTTTTTGTACAGGAAGAGTATTTGATTCGCTTAAACTTATTATTAATGTGGATATTCCAAATAATCCTGAAAGCATTGGAAACAAAGGATCTTTCATATTTAAGTTAAAGACAATCATTCCAAAAATTCCTGATAAAATAAAAACATATATCGCCCACATTTTTTTATTATCTTTCCATATCATGAATACAACAACAGCAATTAAAATCAATGCAAAGAATTTTTCAAAAAAAGAATAAGAATATTTTGTAAAAAAATAAAGCAACGGAAACATTGCAATTGCAAATAAAAGGCCTAAAAAAGAACCAACTGTGAATAATTTTACAGCCATTAACCCATTTCCTTTCAAAAGATAACGATGACCAGGAAGAACACCCAGAGCAGTGCTCTCGTCAGGAGCGCCTAAAAATATAGAAGGAATTGCATCTAAAAAAGTATGGGTTACTCCCATTGTAATTATGAAAACACACATTGAAATGATATTGACGCCAAATGTTTGCATCAGCCATGGGCTTAGTGTTAAAACAATCAATGAAATCATATTTATGTGAATGCCTGGAGTCAGGCCGGAAAATATTCCTGCAAATATTCCCAAAAAAATTGCAATTAAAATTTCAATCAATAGCATATTTTCACACCATATTATTTTCATTATTTAAGTTTATTATCAATTCATTTTATTATTTTATTTAACAATAATTCTGTCAGCAATAATCTCTTTTTTATTTTGATATTCGCTGACAATTCCTTCTATAATTATGTTTTTTCCAGCAGTTAAATTTACAGGATCAAAGCTCACAACATCAATAGAGCATTTCTGTGATAATGTGATAAATGTAGTTTTATTATTTGAAGAAATTCTTATTTTATCTATATTGCCTGAAACTCTGATTTTTGAACCAAGATCAGAATCAGTTATATTGTTAAAAGTTTTTTCAGGAATTACAGAAAAATACATCATAATAAATAAAATACATAATCCTATAAACGATGATACTAATGCGATATTCAATAAAGTTGAATCTTCCATAAATAAACATAGTGCAGAATTCTTAATAAATCCTTCTGGTGTTTTTTCGGAAAATTTCTGGAAGTATCGAAGATATTTCGGATTTTTCTTGAAAAGGTTTATTAATGCTTGTTGTTTATATGATGTTATGGCAAAAAACAAATTATCCCAAAACCACATGAAACTGCTGGATTTCTTAAGACAAAATTCTAGGCAGAGCTTCGCTGACATACATAAACAAACAAGAATACCAACATCAACATTGTTTGATTATTATTCTTTTTTGAAAAACAAGAGTATAATAACAAAAACAGTTTCTTTGATTGATTTTAAGAAATTAAATTATCCTATAAGAAAAATTGTTTTCATCAAGGCACACAAGAAATTGAAATTGTATAAATTTTTGATTCAGTCGTACAATATAAATTCAGTATCAAAAATTAAAACATATGATTTTTGTTTTGAAATTTTTTTCAGGGATTTTGACGAATCAGAAAAATTCTTTGAAAAACTAAATGAGTTTGATATACTCCTTATGCAAAAACACGATATTCTTGAGGAAATAAAGTCAGAGGGATTCTTATGCTTAAAGAGCTCTTGAATGACGAAATGCTGAAAAAAGCTCTGCCTTACGCATTGAATTATTTTGGCGTGATTCTTAATAATGAAACAAAATTATCTTCAAATAAGTATATTGTCAACACACACAAGCTTCTTCAAAAAGAATTCATAAAAAACAAGGGTTCAGGTTTAGAGAATTCTGTTGCAAGAATATATAAAATATTAGGTTATGAAGATGTTCAGCAGAATATAAAACTACAGAAAAAAATAGACGGGCAGATAAGCACATCACAAATTGATTTAACATATATTGCTAAATCAGGATTTCTTAAAATAAAAACAGAAAAAAGATTTGTTGAATGCAAATACAAGCAGAAAGATAATGTAACGTTAGCAGAAGTTGCAAAATTCGGCGAAGTACTTATATCATACAATATTCCGTTGACTTCGGGCGAGATAATTACTAACCAGGATTTTGATATACGGTCAAAAGAATATTCAAAAAGAACAGGGATAGTCTTAATAGACGGTAGAAAATTAGAGCAACTTTCAAAAAAATCACAGGAAGGTATGAAAAAAATATATGCTGTTTATCAATCAGTAAAAAATTCAGATAACACAAATTTTATTGATTTATTTAATTATGTTTTAGGCAGTCATCTTTCGATAGATAATCAAATAAAAATTTATTCTAAGTGAATTTGTTTGTCTGTTGATTATTAAGTTATTGATTTATTGAGTGTTCAATTATATTATTTTTTAGTCAGGATATTTGTTTTCGGATGTTTTCGTTTTTATTCGGAATATCTTCGGAAGTTTCGAAATTATTGCGATTTTCTCGACGATAGGTTTATTAAGACATTTAAACTTATATTGATTAATGAAAAGTTTGTGCGAAAAAAATAAAATAAAATTTCGCTGATTTTTTACGGAGGGAAAAAATGACTGGAGAAAATCTTGAAACAAAAACAAAAAATACAACATTGAAAAATGTTTTGAAATATGTTGGTTTGCCTGTAGCCGCTGCAGGAGTAACTGCAGGAATAGTTTATGCCGGACCAAAAGCAAAAGAATGGTACGATAAATTGCCTGAAGATAAAAAACACATGATAAAACGAGTTGGCGCAACAGCAGCAACAGCAGGAATGGTTGGAGGAGCAATGTATGTTTTTTTCCCATCAGGTCCACAAAAAGAAACAAAAACTGCAGAAACATATAATCATCAATAATGAAATTTTTTTATTTTTTTATTTTTATAAATATTAATAATATGGAGATAAAATGACACAAAATCAAGAACAAAAAAATACCGAATCATCGTTTGATTTATCCAAATTAAATCTTGAGGATATTGCAAGTAAATTATCTATGGTCGCAATAGGTGTAAAAACAGCAGATTCTGTCATGAAAAAAGATTCGGGTGCTTTATCTCATGATTATGTGAAACAAACCGGAGAATATGTTTTCGGACAAACAGGATTTAAAAAAGTCAAATTTTTTTATGAAAATTTATTCAAAATTGAAGATGAAAAAAATATGGAAACAGAAACTAAAACAAATCAATCTCAAAATTCAAAGCAAAATGACAATCAATCGAAACAGATTAGTTGTGTTGAATATGAAATAAATGGAAAAAAATACAGAGGAGGAATCCTCACATAAGGTGATAAACATGGGATTTTGGAAAACAGCAGCAATCGTTGGAGGCATAGGTGCAGGAACAATTCTTTTATATAGAGGAGTTTCAGCTGCATGGAAAAAAAATTATGTAAGATTAGGACTCCTTGGTGGAACAGCGGCAATAATTTTAGCATCATCAGCACCTAAACTCACTGAAAAATATATTGAATATAGGGCAATAGTAACTCAGAATGAACATAGTTTAGATAGTTTGCGCATAGTTAAGGATTATGATTTAAAAGGAAAACAACTAGATACACAAAGAGAGTTAGATGGTAAAAAAATAGATAAGGGAATATCTACTGATCCAACACCCATAACATCTCAACCAACAATAACTCCTAACCAAACAACAACATCACAGAGAACAATAGACAACAAACTTAATTCAGATAATGGAAAATATTCTTTAAATACATCTGCAAGAACATCACAACCCACAAAAAAATACTCTGCAAGTGTTCTTCCTGAAGAAAATAGAGAAATTTCTCATTATTTTATTGATTTAGACAGATCTGATAGAGAATTAAAATTATTCACAGTATATTCTGATGGAAAGAAATTTCTGGCTGGAACATATGCAGTATCTATTGCACGAGATGGTGGACCTTCAGATAGACAAAATACGTTAATATGGAATATTGCACCAAGATCTGGCAGATTATATCCTGGAGTTATAAAGATTGATCCTTCTCCAAATCAAAAACACATAGTAATTACAGGTGCTGGACAAAATAATGAACATTACGAAGAAATATATTCAAGAGCAGCAGCCAATAATTCAGGAATAAGAATGCGTAATTCAAATTATAAACAATTAGAGCGCATAATTAAAGGACACACAACTTATTTCACAAGTCATTTTTAATTTGCCAATTATAATTTTTGCATAATTGCACTGAAATTAGTATGAACAAGACGGAGGTAGCGATAGCTATGTTAACTTTCAAAAAACCAAATTTAATAAAATTAAAAAAAAAGTTTAATAATTTTAACAGACAATATTTTAGTAAAAATTTTTTTAAGAAAGCAATTTTGACTAGTTCATTGCTTGGTGCATTAATGTTTTCGCCGTTGCAGGCAAAATCAAATTCATCGATTCCAAATCCTGATGATTCTTCTTTGAATAATTCTGCTTCAGCTGTTTCTGTTGAACAGATTTATGAACAAACAAACAAAACACAACAATCTGCTGAAAACTCTCTTGAAGCAAGAATAAATATGATTGCTGAATCAACTGATTTTGATTTCAAGGATAATGAGATGTATAAACAATTAAGACAACAGAATGCAGAAAAACAGCTGCAAAGAAAAGATATAAAAGATTATGAATATTCAATTGTTGTTGATAAAACATTTCAAAAATTACTTGTGTATAGGCAGATTCCTTTTGAAGTTGATGGAAAAATTATTTCAAAACCTGTTTTTTCTGCAGAATATGATTGTTCAACAGGAAAAAATTCCGGGAATAAACAAAAAAAAGGAGACAGTAAAACTCCTGAAGGTTCTTTTAAAATAAGCTCTGTTGAAAACAGCATTGACTGGAAATTCGGAGGAAAAAACGCATATGGGGCGTATTTTGCCAGAGTCATAGAATCAATAGGAATTCATGGAAATGGTTCTGATAACGAAATTGCAGAATTTGCAAGAAGAAATGGATCTTATTCTTCTCCTGAACCTTTGGGGCTGTATGCAGAAAATTTTAGCAACGGAAAATCACATGGTTGCATAAGATTAGGAAATAAAATAATAAGATATTTGATTGAAAAAAACATAATTACAAATGGAACTACGGTTGTTATTTATGAGTATAAAGAATTATCTAATTTATTGGCAAAAACATACAGTAAAACTCCAAATAACGAAACAAATATCGCAGATGTTGTTTTGAAGCAAAAAGAAAAACAAAGACAAATAATTACTAATTGGGTTCAGAATAATAAATCAATAAAATATTTGAATGTTAATAACCCAGTAATTAAAGATGCAAATCTCAAAGAGCGTCCTAAAATTCAATTAGACAAAATTTGTTTGCAAAAAAAAGATATGATAAATAAAATTAAAGAATCTGTTGATAGGGTGAGAATAAATCAAAATCTTCACAAATATGATTCTGATGCAAACAACAATGCAGCAGTTTATTTTCCTTTAATGAATATTTTAACAGCATTAGGGGTGCTCGGAGTGGGTGCAACAGCAACATCATTTGGAGTGAAAAATCATAAAAAACAAATTCAAAAAAAATATTTGCCAGCAATTTTATCCAAGAATCTGCAAAAACAGGACATTCCTTTATTAGAATTCAAAGATGTGCGAAAACTTCCAGAAATTGAAATGAGTCATTTTTCTGAAACTTCAATCAAAAAATATCAAGAAAAAGATATAATGAATAATATTGAAACTCAAATTAAAACAGAGAAAATAACATATGAATCTAATTATTCAAAAGCCATGTTTAATCATCTTATAGATAATAAAAATAAATATAATAATCTGCTTATGAAAAAAATTGCAGGCAAAGTAAAACAAACTTCCTCATACATTTCAGGAAAATCTGATTTGGAGAAGTTGTTGAAAAAAGCAATGAAATTAAAAGCAAATGATAAAAATTATTCTGACTTAAAACAGCTGAATTTTGATGAAAGATTGACAACATACACAATGAAACAGGAGATTGTCAAAATGTACGCAGATTCAAATATTACTTTAAATGAAGCATCTCATTATTTTGAAAAAAAATATGGTTTGCATATTTCCAGAACAACATTAAGCAAAAGAGCACGAGAATACATGAATGCAAGATTAAATTACAGAGGATATTCTGTTAATGATAGAGAAGAGGCAAAAACACACTATGTGAAGTACGCAAAAAAATATCTGCGCAAACAACAATAGCTGCCTCCTTAAAACCATAACCTTTATTAATGAGTTCTTATTATTCAATAGTGAATAATGTTTGGGGGATGAAATATTGACTAAATTAAGATTAGGTACGATTTTTAATGAGCAATATCTAGACTTAGCAGAAGCAAGAAAAGATAAATTATACTCAATGATTCCTGTTTTTTTTCCTTCTTTAGTTGAGGATTCAAAAAACAACTGGGACAAAATTCCCAAATTATTCTTAAGAAAAGATTATCTAAACTTAATTAATGACGTAGATTTAAACTTTAGATTTCAAAATAAGAAAGGTCTTTCAGATAATAAAAAAAAGGAAGCAGCAAAGTTATTGGATAAAGTTAAAAAAGATATTGCTGAGAAAGTTCCTGCGACTAATCAAAGAAAAGAGGATTTGAAGAGAGTTAGTTCATTGAAAATAGAATCTAAAAATGATGCTATTGTTGCAGAAAAACTTCATAATTTACTAAAAAATAAATGGCTTCTTGATTCAATAGTTGAGTCAATTGAAAAAAATAACTACATTCCAAATATACAAAAATCAGAAAAAGATATTTTAAAAATATTGGATTCACATCAAGATTTTCTGCCATTATTAAAAATTCCAAATCATTTTCCAATAACAAAAATACCCCAATTCATTCCGCAAATAATGCACAAAAACGATTTGTTAGACATCTCTGCGTTTTTAGAATATTTAACAAAAAAAGTCGCTAAACCCGAGATGCCTCCTAGTTTAACAAAAAAACAACTAAGTGTTCTGATAAAAGAAGATTTAGATTATGGGAACTTATCTTTAAGAAAAAAAATAGAATATACACGTGCATTGATTTATTTAAATCCTTTTTTATTTGTTAAAGGACTTGGAGAAGACACGGGGCATGTTTCAAAAAAAATAAATACTGCTTTAACAAATACAGCAATAGATGCATACTATTCAAAACACTTCAAAACAATAACTGCAACAACCGTAATTCTTGCAGCAATATCTTTAGGAGTATATTCTAATAGAGAAGCTATCAAGAATACATATACAGAAACCAACGCACATTTTAAAAGCATAGATAAAAGCATATCTGTATTCGTAGGAGATAATTATACTAAATTAAATAAATGGTTAGAAAAATCAATTGCAGATTTAACTGATGATTTGCCATCTAAAAAAACTCCTGAAACTGCATCAAAACAACCTAAAAAAACATATGAAAATAAAACATCACAACCACAGAGCACTTTACCTATGTCTGAAATATTGCAGCCAGAATCAAAAACTCAATCAAAACCAATAGTTTCTATTTATCCGGAAGGAATGAAAATTGAATATGTGTCAACAAATCAGGAAAATGCAGGTTTAAATGCACGTGCTCTTCCATTCCTAAGCATAGTTGAAGATAGCATAAATAAAATTATAACTGTTAAGATTGATGAAACCAAAATGAATTCAAATAAAGGATTAGATGATTTAACTATAAAATTAGGCGAACAACATAAAGGATATAAACTTTCTTGTATTTATTTTATGAAAGAAGGTTCAGATAGACATATAAATTATATTCTAAAATAAATATTTTAAATATTCTAAAATAAATATTTTAAATATTCTAAAATAAATATTTTTAACAATACGAATAACTATAAAGTAGTTACAGTGTTTTTTAAACCCTTAAAAAACCGAAACATAGAAAATGCAAAACTGTCGTATATAAATTTGCATTTTCGGGCTTCGGAAATTTTAAATTTCCGAAAGATTTATAAATACCTATCCCCAGAAATACTATTGAAGGTAGTTTAAGAGTCTCGGTCGAGATTTCTTTGGGGGTTGCGTTAGAAACGTATGATATATGGAAAACCTGACATAGTTATTTAATTTCAATTTACTTAGAGAATATAATTTCAATTTACTTAGAGAATATAATTTCAATTTACTTAGAGAATAAAATGGCGAAAAAAGATGCGAAAAAAATAGGAAAGAGCAAAGGACTTTCTTCAGGTTCAAAAGTAAAAAGAGAGAGCAAAGTAGATAAAGCTCTAAAATCAGTTAAACAGCCACAGCAAAAAGAAGTAAAATTTCAAAAGCTTTCTAATGAGAAAAAAACAACAATAGAAGAAGTTGTGAGAGAGAGAGTGGGTGAAGAAGCAATACAAATTGTTCTTTATTTGATGGGAAAAACAAAAGTTTCTGAATTTGTAATCGCACAGGATCTTGATTTAGAGATACATAGAGCAAGAAATCTATTGTATAAACTTTTTGAAAATAATATTCTTTCATTTCAGAGAAAAAAAGACAAGATAAAAGGATGGTATATCTGCTATTGGGATTTTAATGAAAAAAGCATATCCTTTTTATATGAAAAAATTAAAGTAAATAAACTACAGAAACTGAAAGAAAGACTGGATAAAGAATCTTCTTCAACATTTTATATGTGCAAAACAGCATGCACAAGAATGGATTTTGAAAAAGCAATGGAATTTAATTTCAAATGCCCTGAATGCGGAAATCTTATGGAAGAGCAGAATAACTTAAGAACAGTAGAATTTTTGAATGAGAAAATAAAAGAGCTTGACAAAGAAGTCAAGTCATTTTCCTAAAAAATGCAGATTTTAAAAAACATAATGGCAGAAGATTTGTTTCTATATTTGAAAGAGCATAAAACTCTTGTTTTTGCGGATGTTCATATAGGATATGAAGAATATCTTCATTCACAGGGATTTCTTATAATAAAACAGAATTTTAAAGATTTAATAAAACGATTGGAAAAAATTATTAATAATAAACAATTTGATATTGAACAGATTGTCATTAATGGGGATGTAAAACATGAATTTGGTCATATTTCTGACGAAGAATGGAAAAATACTTTGAAATTAATTGACTATTTATCTAAATATCTTTCAACTAACGGAAAAAAAGGAAAATTAACACTGATTAAGGGAAATCATGATAAAATATTGGGGCCGATTGCAAATAAAAGAAATCTTGAAGTTGTTGATGAACTTATTTTGGGGGATATTTTAATTACTCATGGTGATAAGATTTCAAAAACAATAACTGCAAAGAAACTCGCAAAAAACATCAAAACAATCATCATAGGTCATGAGCATCCTGCTGTTTCATTAACTTCTGGTGTAAGGACAGAGAAATTCAAATGTTTTTTGGTGGGTAAATATGGATTGAATAAATTGAAGAAACTTAATTTAATTGTTTTGCCTTCTCTTAATTTAATAACAGAAGGAACAGACATTCTGAAAGAAAGATTATTAAGTCCTTATTTGAAAAACACTAAAAATATTTTTGATTTTAATGTCTTTATTGTCGAAGACAAGCTTTATGATTTTGGAAATGTTAAGAAATTGATGAAGTTATAACATTTCTGTTTATACTATTTTAAAATAGTTAAAAAATAGAAACATTTAAATATACTTCGAAGTTCATATCATTATTATCTTAATAAATAGTTGTGGGGGAAAATGATTGAATCTGAATTATCGGATGTTGTATCAAAGCTTGGTTCTTTTAGGTCTGGTCGAACTACAATATTTCCTCTTCTTGGAGTTTTTGAAAAACTTATTGACGAAACACATAGTAAATATAATTTAGTTGAAATAAAAACTTCGGAACAAATTTCTCGAATTAAAAACGAATATATTGCAACTCTGTTTTTAAAATATATCTTGGACAAAAGACAACCAGACAATTCAACATCGCATGAACAAGGTCAAAAAGACAGAGCGGCTCATTTTACATCAGGAATGCGCGTATTCTTATATGCTGTTTGTTCAAAAATGGACAAAAGTTTAAATGTAATAAAACGTGATGTGGTTGATTCTAAATATTCGGTTGATTTTTTGAAAAAACTTGACGAATTAAAAAATAATTTTTCTGTTTATTCTTTGGAGCCTTATTGTGGTAGTGTAGGAGTAATTGGAATCGCAACAACAATTAGAGATGCTTTGAAAAAAGAAATAAAACTCGATATTATTGGTCAGTCAATTAAAGAGGGTGCAGAATACTATTCGAAAACATCAGGCAACGCAAAAAAATTTAAAGAATATTTTGCAATAAGAAATAAATTATTAAGTCTTTCAAAAAACTAATTTTATTAAAAAACCGAGTTGATACACAAAATGACTTCAGAACACACATCCACACTCGAACACATTGTTGAAAGAAAAAATTTCTTTGTTGATACTTGTTCATTGATGCAAAATCCTTGGTCTGTTTTCAGATTGACTTCTTCTAAAATTCCTAAAGAAATGTATGATTCTGAAAAACAAAGCGCGTTATCTCTTCTTGTTAAAGAGCTTGATGCTGAACTAAAAGACGAGAAGCCAAATAATGTTTATATTTCTTCTATGGTTGAATGGGAACTAAATAATATTAAGGATGATTCAAGAAAAGATCCTGTAACTCAATTTAATGCTCGAGCAGCAATAGATATTATCAATAAAATAAGAAAATATGGAGATGCTCGAAATCAATCTATAGAAACAGGAATAAAACTTGAAAATGAAGCAATAATAAAATTAGTTGATCATGATGAAGAACAATTTTTGCAGCATAATAAAAAGCTCTATCAGCCAACAAGAGACGACAGAATTTTAGCAGATTACTCTGGTTTCATAAAAAACATAATTCTAGATTACATATCTCAAGAAGCAAAAATAGATAAAGCATTAATTGTTGATAAGAAAGATATCGTTTCTAAAAAAAGTGAAGACAAATCAAAAGAGTTTCATTCATATGAAGAGCTTGTTGCAAAATACAAACATAAATTAGATGGCGTATTTCAAATTATAACGGAAGATCATTCTTTCGAAGGTAAAGGACACAGTTTCTCAGGAAAGTTTGGTGTTAAGATAGACTGCAATCCTCTATTTTCTGAAAGAACGAAAGATCCAAATCCTGCAGCATCATACACAGGAATATATCCCATAGATGTCGTTCTTCCAAATGAGGTTTATAAAACAATAATGGATAAATCAAGCGGAAATCAATTTAAATTAGAATTTTTGGTCAAAAATTTTGCTAAAAAAAATGTTGATATAAATCTATGTTTGGTTCATCCAAACCAATTTATAAAAATAGTTCCAGAAAGTTTGGATTCTGTTGAAAATTTAGTTGAATATTATCTTGTAAAAACAAAATCAGGGGAATTTAAGAAATTAATTCATTATCAAAAATTTGATGATGAAGAATTTGGAAAAAGAGCTCAATCTTTAGAGCAAAAAAGACCAAAATCACTTGATTTCTTATTGCAAGATGTTGGAAAGATGAAATATCTTGTAAAAAAGTTATCCATGGAAAAGAAAACAAGAACTCATATTTATACGTTAATTGATAAACAAAGAGATCCAAATAGTTTAAACCAAGCACTAACAAATATAACTAGCGAGATGAGAAAAAACGAAGTATCTCTAGACAAAGCACTATCTTTATTTAATCATAGCAATGATCAACCCCAACAACAAAGACAAAATTATTCTAGAGAATCTATACTAAACAGATCATTCAATCAACTTATAAGACCTAGAGGCAAGCAAATTTTATATGTCGAACATTTACAAAATCCTGCTATTGGTATTGTTTCGTATATTGCACCAATGGGAATGGGTAAGACATATTTTGCTCTTGCATGTGCAATAAAACAACTCAGGGAAGGATTATATGATCAAATAATTTACATAAGGCAACCCGTAGAAACAGGAATGTCTGTAGGATTTCTTCCAGGAGCTGAAGATAAGAAAGTAGAAGGATATATGGAGCCATGTACTGCGACAATAAATGATATCTTGGGGTTAGACCAATCTCCTCATTATTATAGAGAACATCCATACCATACAAGAATGATTTTAGATGATGCTATTTACGCTTTAAGAAGACAAAAACTATTGGATTTGCGTATTCCTAATAAAATTTCAGGTATATCAAGAACAAGAACATTTTGTATTGTTGATGAGGCCCATCAAATCAATAAACATTTATTTAAATTAATACAGGGAAGATTCGGTAAAGGTTCAAAAATAGTTTGGACAGGAGATTTTGAACAGCTTGAATCAATGAACTATGAAGGTATGAAACAAATCGGGGTATCGAGTCCAAGAAAAGCAGGAATATCTCACGCAATAGAAAAATATCCCTATAATGATAAAGTGAACTTAATTTATGGTCATGTTTCTGTTCTAGAACAACATTCTGAAAGATCGGATATAGCAGAAGCAGCATTGTTATTATAAATAATGAGAATAAAATAACAATAGAAATAATTTTTTTTTACTCTATCTTCTTTCCAACTTTTAATTTTTCTTTAACTGCTTTGTCAGAAATGATTGCAGAATTTCCTGTTGGATCCTCAATAATTAGTTTTTGTTTTTCCTGGCCCCAAATAACTTTTTTTAATTTTTTAATCATGTTTTTGGCTTTTTTCTTTGCCTCTTCGTCAATTTCTTCTCCGTCTTCGCCTTCTCCTCCCTGAGAATTTGCTATTATTTCAATTTGTTTAACCATTCTATTGAGGATTCCTTCAACATTTGTTACATAACCATTGCTTGCTGGCCCGGGCATTATATCTCCTACATGAGGAAGTTTAACTGTTGCAAAACTTGATTTAATAATTCTTATTGACATGTCTTTTTCATCAGAAATTTCAATAGTGTATTTTGCAGGTTCTTTTGCTTCTTCTGCTTCAATATCTGCTTTATGATATCCGCAATTTGAACAATCCATAGAAAATAAAAAGCAAGTTCCGAAATAAGGGATTTCTTTTGTTGCATCCATCAATGTAAGTGTTTTTTCATTGCAAAAAGGACATAATTCATTTTCAATAACTACGGGAGTTTCATCTGACTTTTTTTGTGTTTTTTCTTTTGCTTTCTCGTCGGATTTCTTTGCCATGATATTTTTATTGATATTGTTATTTAAATATGTTTCGAAAATTTTAAATTTTCGAAGCCCGAAAATGCTTCGGCATTTTCTATGTTTTGTTTTTTAACAAAACAAATTGGAGTGAAACGAGAATTGTTTATTGTTGTAAAAAATAGAGAATAAAAACTACTTATTTAAATTGTTAAAATAAAATATTAGAAATAAAAAAATAAAAAAGAAAACTTATTAGTCATCCATTTCTTCGGCTGCTTGTTTGATTTCCTGTGTTGAGCCTTTAGACCTATAGATTTGTGCAAAGCTTGGTGTTATTACAAGATAATCATCGCTGAATCCTGCAATGTCTCCATCTATTGCATCACATGTTTTCTTTAGTTTATTGATTGCTCTTTTAAGTTCAATAAGGTCTTTTTCTTTTAAAGGTCTTATATTTACAAGGCATATTGTTGTTCCTTCCCTTAAAGCATCCAATATTTGTTTTATATCTGTGAAATCTTCAAGTACGAAAGGTCTTACAATGACTTTTTGGGGTGCATCAGAAGCTCTTGAAGTGTCTAATTCAACATATTCTTCTGTTTCATCCATCATCTCGTCATCATCATACTCTTTTTTCTTTAATGAATTTTTTATTTTAGAAAAAAATCCTGCCATTTCCATCTCCTCCTCATATAGTCTTATTTGATTATTATGTTTATCTTGTACTTATATTTTTCACTAATTATATATAAACTTTTCTATTTTTAGAAGCTAAATCGCATAGTTTAAGGCGTTTGCTGTCCCATATAGGCTAATGTTATAATCTGTTATTACTAAAATTGTTGTTCGTTCAAGGATATTTTTCATTTGTTTTGTGTCGTGTTGTGCAAAACTTTCAATAAATCCTGCTTGCATAAATACTATATTTTTAGATGCAATTCCTCCTGCAATGATTAATTCAGAACATTTTGTTGTTAAAACGAGGTTTCTTGCTGCTTTGGCATAAAATCTTACAAACAAAGCCATAACTTTTAAGCATAAAACGTCTTTTTCATTTACTGCGACACTTGTTATTATTGCGGGTTTTTGTTCTTCTGAAGCTTTTTTTACTGCTAATTCTATTTTTTTATTGTGTTTTAGTTTTTGTGTTAATAAAAATTTGTAAATATTCACAATTCCTCTTCCAGAAATCAATGTTTCATATTCATTGGCAAGTTTATTTTTAGTTAAAAATTTTTGAAATTTAATTTCTAAAACTTCATCATTAAATGGAATGTTCGCATGTCCTCCTTCAGATGCAACAGGAAGATGTTTGTTGTTGCCTAAATCTGCTAAAATACTCATTCCCAATCCTGTTCCTGCGCCAATTATGGCAATTGTTCCTTTGTTATTTCTTCCATAGCTTGTAAGTTCTGTATATTGTTCTGTTTTCATGACATCAACAGCAAATCCGATTGCTTCAAAATCATTAATTAAGAATATTTTTTTTAGAGCTGTTTTTTGTTTCAATTTAATAACATCAACAGACCAATGAGTTATATTGGTTGGTTGTGAGAATGTTCTTTCTCCATTTATTGGGCCTGCAACAGCAAAACAAGCTTCTTTTATTTGAAACTTTTGTGTTTCTTTTAGAATTTCTGTTACTGTTTCTGAAAAATCATTTATTTCATGGCTTTTAAGGTCTTTTTTAAAAATAATATTGAATTTATCATCAAGAACAGCGAAATTAACATTAGTTCCACCTACATCAGCAACAAGAACATTTTTAGATTTTTTCTTGAAAAAACACATCTTAACACCTCGTGATTTTGTTTGTTTTTTTAATTATTTAATTAAAGTTATCTCATTATTCTTATTATTATTCCTCTTATTATTTACATTTATAAATTATTGTCTTAACTTTAAAATAGTCCAAAATAGAAAGGTTTATTAATGACTTATGCCAAAGAAACTTTGCGATGGGGAAATACAAAAAAAACACAGGGGGAGTTGATGACTGTGTCAATTCAACACATGTTGGAGCAATATTTAATACAGATAAGTTAGATTTACGTGATTTAGCTAAAAATGGTTTTTTTTACTCTGCAAAACAAAAAAAAATAATTCTAGATAAATTAAAAATAAGATATGATTCTGCAGATAAGGTCAATTTTGCATATATACTACAAGATAAACTTAAGGTTGCTATTTTTAACAAATATATGTTAGATTCAGGGCTAATATTTGACAATGTTTTGTTTGATTCAGGCGGAATTTTTTTTCAAAAAGAACAAGAATGTTTAGATGAATTATCTGTGATTTCTTTTCAAAAAATATATGCTCTTGAAAGAGAATTATCTGCTATTAATATAGATTCAGATGAATCTGAACAAAAAATAAATTATTTAAAAACAATTACTTCAGAATATTTGAGATTACATTATAAAAAACTTGGTGAAGTTAATCCACCTAAACAAATTATTGGAGATCTTAATAAAAAAATAGGTTTTGGATTGAAATTCACTGTTTGCTATGAGTTAGAAGTTCCGCGCAAGTTGGATGTTCCGGATGATGAATTCATAAATAACTTCCCATTTCATCTTTGAATTGTTCTATGAGTTTTACTGGTGTTGGATCTGTTACATATTTTAATGCAAGATAATAAGATACAAGATCTCCTAAGTATATTGTTGTGAATATCTTGCTTAGCATTGAATCTCCTTTTATGCGTATTTCTGTGAATTTTATTTTGTCGTTGCTTAGTTCTTTAATTAATTTTTTTGTAATATCCATTCGTTTGATTATTCTTTTAATATCATGTTCATCTTTTAATATGATTATATGCATAGGAATATTCAACTTATCATAATTTACATAGCCATTAAGCTCGTTATGATTTAATTCAGGAAATCTGTGACAGAATGCAGGTATTTTTGCATTTTCATTCATCTCGCATTTCCATCTGTAAGCTACAGCATAGAAATTATCAGATGAATAAATAATAGGAAGCTTGCCATGTAATTTTTCAGCAAGATCTTTTGCTGCTCTTTCATAGCTTTCTTTTCCTGCAGAAAGTGAATTTAAAAGTTTTTTCACATCTTCAGATCTATTTCCAATTATTCCCGAATTTTCAAGGACTTTTAACATTGGAAAAAATAAATATGCAACTGCATTTCTTGGCTGAAGCCCTTTTGGAATTAAAATATGGGGAGTATGGTTGTTTTGGCAGTATTCTTTTAATTTTCCTCCTGTTGTTATTACAACAAGATGGAACTGATGTTTTAATGCTTCTCTATAGCATGAAATGCTTTCTTCTGTATTTCCGGAATAAGACAGGACAAATATCAATGAATGTTTGTCTGCAAATTTAGGAATAGAGTAATTATGAATATTAAAAATAGGTATTTCTAAGTTAAGATATTCTTCAAGAATATGCCCTGATATGCCTGAACCGCCCATTCCGCATACAATTATTTTATTTATATCTCCTGATGCGCGTATATTTGTATGAATGCTGTATGCATCTCTTATTTGCTGGGCTAATCCATGAATCACATGTTTCATATCTTCTTTATCATATAAATGTTCTTGCATATGTTGCTAAAGGAACAACAACTATTTAAATATTACTTATTATTCGAACATTATGATTACAAACAAGTTAATTTATGTTAAAACATTTGGATGCTCTTTAAATATTTCTGATTCAGAATTGATGGCAGGATTACTAAAAGATGAAGGATTTGATGTTATAATAGACGAATCTTTGCTTACCACAACTAAAATTAACAAAATTGAATTAGTTCTTATAAATACATGCACTGTCAAAAATCTTGCTGAGAATAAATTCTGGAAAGAACTAGAGAAATGGCAAAAATTAAATAAAAAAATTATTGTTGCAGGATGCATACCGCAGGCAGAGCCAAGTTTATTGAAAAATAAATTAAAAACCATTTCTGTTATTGGAACAGCACAGC
>CAZSEK010000012.1:0-22528 GCA_964605945.1 uncultured Methanosarcinales archaeon | reverse complement strand
CGTATTTTAAAACCATCAGGAATTTTAATTCTTTCGGTCCCATATAAGGGTTTATTTAGATGCCTAGATTCCTTCAATATGAAATTTTATTTTCCTAAAATTTACAAATGGTTCAAATGTAAGGAGTATGCGCTAGGAATATACAAAGAGGCTCCGTGGCATAGGCATTATTCTCTAAAAGAGATCAAGGGTTTTTTCAAAAACAAGTTCATAATTGAAAAAAAGCACAGGGGAGGTTTATTTTTATTTCCTCTGTGCAACATCATCAACGATTCAATTTTTTGGAAATTTAAAAAAACACCTAATTTTATCAAATTAATTAATAATTTCTTGATGAGATTGGATTATAATATCCCATATGGATCTTTAGCATATCATATTATTTTAGTGGCGAGGATCAAAAAATGAAATTACATAGACATTCTAAAAAAATTAGAATTCAGTTTGGTTCTGGTGGACATATTAAAAAAGGATGGATTAATGTTGATTTAAATAAATCACAAGGAGCAAATATTTCTTGGAATATGGAAAGATTTCCTTATCCATTTCCAAATAATTACGCAGATGAAATTTTGTGCGAAATGACCTTAGAGCACATTAAAACACCAACAAAAGCAATTCGTGAATTTCATAGAATTATTAAACCTTCAGGAATTGTAAAAATAATAGTACCTCATTTTAGCCACGCATCGAGTTTATATGCAGATGTGCATGTCTCAACATTCAATATTGGTTATTTTTGGAGTAGAAAGAATGATAAAATAGATATGTGGAATCGTAAACCGCCAATAGATAGATGGAAAAATTCAGAATATGATTTTTATTGGAAAAAAGTAAAAGTTGATTTAATATTTCCGAAAGGATATTTTACTTTATTAAGTTTACCATTTCAATTAATATTTAATAGTTCGAAAATAATGCAAGGAATTTATGAAAATTTTTTTAGCACAATATATCGAGCATGTGAAATCCACATAGAATTAAAAGAGAAAGTTAATAAACCACGTTATTAGATTATTATTTTAATTATAAGAGATAATACATTAAACAATTCAGTAAACTATTTAAATAAACCCACATCTATAAAAAAATGTTTTCAAAAGAATCTATTTATACCTCAACTGGCGAGAAGCTATTAAAACATCTAGATGCTATGAAAAAATTCCAGAAAGATCATCTAGGGACACCAATAGTGATGCATATAATGCCAACAAGTGTTTGCAATCTAAAATGCAAATTCTGTTCTGTCAAAGACAGGAAAGTGCACGAAATATTGGATTTAGAAAAAATCATAAAGCCCGCCATAGATGAACTATCTAAAAGAGGTTTAAAAGCCGTAATTTTGAGTGGCGGTGGAGAACCTATGTTGTATCCTAAATTTAGCGAATTAGTTGAATATCTCAGCTCAAAAAAACTCCAAATAGGACTTATAACAAACGGAACGCGTTTCAAATATTTTAATAAGGCGTTATTTGAGAAATTTACATGGATAAGGATATCTATAAATAGCTTAGAATATATTGAAAGAATTGATTTACCTAAACTTAAAAAGCCAACTGTGGGTTTCAGCTACATTGTCACAGAAGATACAAATCAAGAAATACTGGACAAGATAAAGAAATATGCATTAAAGTATAATGTCAGGTATGTGCGTCTATTGCCTGACTGCGCACAGCCTCTTGAAAAGCTGATAGAGGCTCATAAAAAAACAGCAGAGATGGCAAAAAATCTCGGCGAACCATTCTTCCATCAATTCAAAACACACAAGACACCTAACAAATGCTATTTGGGATATTTCCATCCTGTCTTATATTGTGATGGTAATGTTTATCCTTGCGATTCTCTTGTCCTGAATGATTTTAAAGATCAAAAATTCAAAAAAGAATTCAAAATTTGCAATGCAAAGGACATAGGAAAAGTCTATGATGAAAAAGTGAAGAGTCTTGTTGACACGCAAAAAATGTGTCCTCATTGCGTTTTCGAAAAACAGAATAATTTACTTATCAATATTTTGGATCCAATGGAACATGAAAACTTCATATGATTCTGAAGAGCGAACATCAGAAAATAAGGAAAGGGAAAAAATAATAGAAGACTTTGACGAAGATTATTTTGAAAATGGAATAGCTACAGGAAAATCATGCTACACTAACTATCGCTGGTTACCTGAAATAACAATAAAATTTGCACACAAAATATGTGTTACTTTGAATTTGAGGGAAGGGGATATTATTTTGGATTTCGGATGTGCTAAGGGGTTTTTAGTAAAAGCACTCAGGATTCTAGATATTGATGCCTATGGTTGTGACATCTCTACGTACGCAATTAAAAGCACTGATTCAGACATTAAAGAGTATTGTAAAAAAATAGAAATAAAGAAAATTCCTTTTGATATTCAATTTGATTGGACAATTGCAAAAGATGTTTTTGAACATCTAACCGAAAAAGAATTAGAAGAAACTCTGGATGAAATTCACACAAAAAGCAAAAATCTTTTTGTCATAGTTCCTTTAGGTGAAAATGACAAATTCATAATACCTGCATACGAATTGGACAAAACACATAGATTAGCGAAATCAAGAATTTGGTGGGAAACTAAATTTGAAAAGCACAGATGGCACGTAGATAAATTTTCCTATCTAATTCCAGGATTAAAAAATAATTGGAATAAATGGTCGAAGGGGAACGGGTTTTTTATGTTGAAACGAATGAAATAATAATAAAGAAACAAACTTTTTTAAAATATGTGTGGGTATTTATTTTTAAAAATTTTCTAAACCTTAACGAAATAAAATTTTATATTTTCAACAGAGCCAAATTTTTTCATAAAATTTTTAAAGACATCTTTTAACTAAGGAATATGAATGCAGATTGGAATGTTGTTTCTGATTTTCAAGATCAGAGTGATTTTAAAATTTTACTCTGTTATCCTCCTAAATTTGAGGCAAATAATTTTTTAAAACACGTACTTGAGCCTAAACTAGTAGGTTATTCTTTAGCAATAATAGCGGGTGTCTTAAAACAAGAAAATTTTTCTGTAAGAATCTATGAATTTTTTGATTACACTGATAAGCAGATTACCGAAGTTATCCGAAAGGAAAAGCCAACAATTGTGGGAATTAATACACTCACAGAGCCAAGATCTTCTTCTTTACGAGTGGCGAAGATTGCAAAGGCTGTTGATCCTGCAATTAAAGTAGTATTGGGAGGTCCTCACGTCACCCATCTCAAAGAAATATTGCTTGAGCAACATAATTTTGTGGATTATTTGATAGTTGGGGAAGGAGAAATTACTTTTCGAGAACTTTGTTTACGGATAAGATCAGGAAATGACAGCTTGGGAGATATCGATGGATTAATCTTCAGATCTAATGAGAAAATAATTGTAAATAAACCAAGGCAATTGATAAAGAACCTGGATTCTCTTCCTCTACCAGCATATGATTGCTATGCGAATATGCACGTATACAGATTTTCTAAAGATGAAAAGTTGCGATTTATGATTGTTTCATCAAGGGGTTGCCCGGGTCGTTGCACATTCTGTGATGCCCCTGTGCTTTGGAATCGGGTATGGAGATTCAGAAGTGCAACCTCAATACTTGAAGAGATTAAATACCTCCAAGAGAATTATCATATTACCCATCTTAGTTTTGAAGATGATGCATTTACTAGTTCAAAAAAAAGAGTTCATGAAGTCTGTGAAGGAATGATAAATGGTGGCTTTAATATAAAATGGACCTGTGTAACACGAGCCGACTTTTTGGATGAGAACACCCTCGATATCATGAAAAAAGCTGGCTGTACGGATATCCATCTTGGACTCGAATCAGCATCACCCACAATATTAAAATCAATAAATAAGTCCATAACACCCGAACAAGTTGAGAAAGTAACTCATTTAATCCATAAAAAAGGAATAAGAACTATGTATTTTCTCATAATTGGAAACATCGGAGAGACAAAAGAAACTATTATGGAGACAATACAATTCATAAACCGCGTTAAACCTACGCAGATAGGGTGTTCTATATTGATGATTTATCCTGAAACTGATGTTTTCAAGTTTCTTAAGCAGAAAAACTTAATAGATGAACGATATTGGAAAACAAATTTTCCTGCTCCCTTTTGTGATTATAACATGAATTTTTGGGTTTTGAATAAGTATGTTGATAAGATTAATAGATACAATAACTATTTATATTTTAATCCAATAATCTCTTTTCTTAGGCGTAATATGGAACGATTTTTAGGTATAAGAATAAGTTTTGCCAAGCGCCATATGAAAATATATTTTGGCGTAAAACCAATAACAGTTAGAAACTGGAAATATCACTCCCGACAAAAGAACCTGTAGCTGAAAAATTTTCTAGCTCACAACAAAGTAGTCGCTACACTAACCGTAAACTATATATATGCATCTATTTTTTTTTAGATAATGCACATTTGTTTTGTAGAATTAACACAAAATCATGGAGATAGACATGGGCTTACCTTCTTATTTTTATCTTCATTTCTCAAAAAAAATTTTCCAAATATAAAAGTAACGCTTGCAGATATTAATTATGACGATGTCACAGAAAAGATTAAGTCGTCAAAACCAGATATTATTGGGATATCAAGTTTCAGTGAACAATATCCAGGACTTATACGATTTGTTAAAAAACTTAAAACGATTAAAGAACTATCGAATACCCCAATCATTATAGGTGGTATACACATTTCAACGCTTCCTAGTTCATTTCATCCAGTCTTTGATGTGGGTGTTTTGAATGATGGAGAATACACTCTGCTTGAACTTTTACAGCACTATGATAAACATAAAAATCTCAAAGATATTGAGTATATTAAAGGTATCATGTATTTCAAGAATGACGTTCTTGTAAAAACATCCCCTAGAGAAATTTTTACTAACATCGACAATATGCCACTTCCAGACTATTCCATTCTCAATCCGCATTATTTTGATGAAAAACCAGTTTATGATCTTTCATTTAAAGCGCGAAAAGCTGATATGATTACGAGTAGAGGCTGTCCGTTTAAGTGCATATTTTGTGCAGCAACTATGTTTAATAAAAAATACCGTGCTTATAGCGCAGAAAATGTTTTCAAGATAATCCAAAATCTTCACTTAGAATGTGGTGTACAGGTTATTACCATAAATGATGATCTTTTCACCGCAAGCGTCCCGCGTCTACAAGAATTATATCGCCTGTTAAGTGCTGCGAAACTTATTGGAAAGATTAAGTATAGGGTTTGGTGCCGCGCAGATACTTTTACTGATGAGACCGCACTCTTGCTTAAGAAACTAGGTGTAATTTCTATTGTTTTCGGTTTTGAAAGCGGAAGTGAACCAACTCTGCAGTTTCTGAAATCAAATACAGTTACTGTTGAAGAAAATCGTAAAGCAGTTCTTGTTGCAGAACGTCACAAAATCAAAACAATAGCAAGCATAATTATTGGACTTCCTGGAGAAAAAATAGCACATATAAAAGAGACATATCAATTTATTCGTTTTTGTAAAAAACACAAAGTTACAGAAGTAAGTGTCGGCATTCTTGCAGTATTTCCTGGAACTCCATTATGGGATATTGCGGTGCAACGTGGAAAAATCATTATACCTAGTGATTGGGAGTTTTTTGATGCGAATGTATTTGTATATGGTAGTTATAAAACTCCAATACTTCTTGATGATGATGTTCCAATTGAAGAATTCAAAAAAATGTATTTTAAAATGACACAAGTTGAGAGCCATAGATTAATAAAACATCTCATCAAACGGACTCTAACCGATACCCCAAGACTCGTTCGGGATGCATTGAAAAATCCTTCTAGTGTTACAAAAGCTATGCGTTCGGTCTTAAACAAACGCTAGACAGAGAATTCTATTTTTTCTTGCATTCATAAGTTTTGTTTCTTTTGCATTATTCAGAAATATGTTTACTTGAGTTCAATAATTTGTCTGCATTTAATCACTCTTTTTTTTTCAAGATTTGATAAATAATCTCTTTTATTTCTTTCAGTGTAATTATTTTCAAAATAAACAAAAATGCACCATATATCAATAAAGATATAATAATAACCAGTATGGATTCTATCCAAATACCTAAACTAAGCGCATTTTTCAAATAATTCACAATCCACAAAAATATTCCTCCTGATGCAAAAATTAAAAAATAATTCATAAAATTTAATTTGATGCTGACTTTTCTGTATAAGAAAAAAACAGACAAAACAAATAACACAAAATAACTTATTACTGTTGCTGTTGCTGCTCCTGTTATACTATATCTAGGAATCAGAATGAAATTCAAAACCAAATTTACGACTGCAACACACATCCAGATATACATATTTAATTTCGGACCAGCTATTCCTATTAAAAAAGTCATATTTATCTGTGCAATGCCGTAAAAAATCGCACCAATTGTAAGTATAAAGAGGGCAGATTGAGCTGAAACAAAATTACTTCCATACAAAAGAGTTAATATAAGATCAGGATAAATCAATAATACTCCAGCTATAGGAATTAAAACAATAAAAACCAGTTTAGAAATTTTCTCAATAGCAAATCTCAAAGCATCCAACTTCTTTTTAGCCCATAATTCAGAGCTTAAAGGAAAAATAACTACGCAAATAGCAAACGGAAAATAAAGCATCAAAGTTATTATTGGAACAGCTGCGCTGTATAATCCTACCTCTTCGAGTGTTCTGAAATAAGTCAGTATCAGAATGTCTGCGTAAGAAATCAATAGAAATCCAAAAGAAGACATTGTTACAGGAATTCCAAATAAAAGCAAATCTTTTAGCTTAAAACCAATTTTATTTTTTATCTTAAAATAATCAGGGAATGTTTTCTTGAAAAATAAGAGTGGAAAAATCGCAAGCAGTATAAAATGCATAAAAATATATGCGAGTATAGGAACTGCTATTCCTGAAAAAAATAAAAACCCTATGAATGTTAGTAAAAAAACTAAAAAATTTCTTGAAAAATTATGTATTGAAAATAAAAATTGATTTTGAAAAGCATTAGAAAAAACTTGAAAAGGAAGCTCCATACAGTTTATAAAAAAAGATAAAGCAAATAAAAAAACTAAAAAAGGTGTGCCTGCATGAAAATATTTTTCAATAAGAAAACTGGCAAAAAGCGAAAATAAAATAAAAACAACAGCACTATTAATTATATTTATTTTCAATATTTTTGAAATCAGTGCTTTTACTTTTTTTCTATTATTATTAGCTAAAAATTTAGGAATAAAATATACAGCAGACTGGGTTATTCCAAGGTCTTTTATCATGAAAATTATGCTTGAAAATGCAAATAGCGCAAAGAAAAATCCGAACTCCTCTAAAGTCAGTCTTTTGGCCAAAAGTATTCTGAACAGATAAGCAAACAGAGCTGCAAATAAAGAAAATATAAAAACAATAATTGTTCCTCTGGCAGTTCTTCTGGCGTAATTTGTCATTTAAGATATAAAAACAAAAATCTTTATAAATATTGTTAAAAATCAATTTAAAAACATAACTGCGTCAAAATGTGCAGGAAGATTTTTGCGAATAGCAAAGAAAGGCATATATATTCTATATATTTTCATGGTGAAATATCCACAAAACTTATAAATACTTCCTCATCCATTCTCTTTGTGGGGTGTATTAGTATGACTGATGAAAAACATAAAGAACATAAGGCAACTTCTAACGAAGATAATGAAAATTTAAATATTGATTTTTCAAGTATAAAAAAGATATTCTCAAATAAAAAAGTAAATAAAATATTATTAACAACATTACTTATAATCATCCCCCTAATTCTGACAATATTCATAAGATTACAGCCCTGGTATTTGCCTGCAACAGATGTGTGGGCAGAAAATGCAGTTGATAATTATTATAGAAATAATATTGTTCAACAGATAAATACTCAATATCCTAACTTAGCTTCACAGCAAAAAGACACCCTAATCAATAATCAATTCGAGGAATTTAAAAAAACAAACAAAGACCAGATGGACCAACAGGTAAAATCTACATCTGAATATTTCAAGGCGGGTTTTAGATACGAAGAGAACAACAACACATATACTTTCTTGGGAGATTTGGATTCATATACTTACCTAAGAGGTGCAAGAAATATAGAAGAAACAGGCACAATTTGTGATGTAATAATAGAGGGAAAATGCATCGATAATCATATGGTGGCACCTTTAGGAGTAGAGACAGGGGCCGGCATGCATAATTACGGAATTGTTTATCTTCACAGCATACTTTATTTTTTCAACCCAAAAGTAAATCTCATGCAATCAGCATTCTTACTTCCTACATTGCTGGCAGTGATTGCCGCAATAGCTGCATTCTTCATCGGAAGAAGATTAATGAATAACACTGCAGGATTTTTTGCAGCAATGTTTGTTGCTTTAAGTCCATTATTTATAACAAGAACTCTTGGTTCTGATACAGATATATGGAATGTTATGTTCCCATTATTAATTATCTGGATATTCCTTGAGGCATTTGAATCAAAAGAAATATGGAAAAAAATATCTCTGACTGCATTGGTAGGATTTTTTACAGGAGCATTCAGTTTTGCATGGGGAGGCTGGTGGTATGTATTTGATTTTATACTTGCAGGATTAATTGCATATATGTTATTTGAACTTATTAAAAACTATCTGACGCATAAGAAACTGACGAAAGAAGTATTTCAGGAACTTAAATTCACGGGAATGATATTCGGAATATTTTTCATAAGCACATTGATATTTGTCTCATTATTTACTTCATTTAATGGATTTAAAGCAGCAGTCACATCTCCATTAGACATGTTAGGAACATTGAAAATAGCAGCCCATTCAAATCTGTGGCCTAATGTCTATACAACTGTTGCAGAGTTGAATGAAGCAAGTATTTCTTCAATAGTTGGGCAGGTTTCATTTGGAATTAATGTGCTGTTTTCATTAGCATTATTGGGAACAATATTTACTATGATAAAAAAGAAACCTGATTTCAAAGAATATATGTTGATATTGGTTTCTGCTGTGGTTTTCATTTTCTTGATTTCAAGCACAGCACTTAATATGAATCCATATACATATTTGATAATTTTAATGATTCCTATTGCAGTTGCATTGTTAATGCGTCTAAAAGAAAAAGAATCAGAAGTTGACATCAAACCTGCACTCATATTGACAATATGGTTTGTCGGCATGATATTTGCAAGTACTAAAGGAGTAAGATTTATCCTTCTACTCATACCTGCGTTCTCAATTGCACTCGGTGTTGCACTCGGCTACATTTACCAATGTTTGTCAAGATTTGCACACTTAGAATTTAAATTAAATAAAAATTTAACAAAAATAATTGTTTTTGGATTATTGTGTTTAATATTAATCACACCTATAAATTACGGACTCTCTGCAGGAAAAAATTTTGTTCCGAGCATTACAAAAGGATGGTATGATTCGCTGATAAAAATAAATCAGGAATCACAGCCAGATGCAATTATAAATTCATGGTGGGACTTTGGACACTGGTTCAAATATTTTGCAGACAGAAGAGTAACATTAGATGGAGCATCGCAAAACCATCCAAACGCACACTGGCTGGGAAAAATACTGCAGACAAACAGTGAAAAAGAAAGTGTTGCGATACTTAGGATGCTTGACTGCGGAAGCAACAATGCTTTTGAAGAAATAAATAAAAAATATCAGGATACTGAAAAATCGCAGAACATTGTGAGCGAAATAATTCTGATGGAAAAAGAAGATGCAAAAACACACCTTTTATCCTTGGAATATACTGATGAGGAAACAGAAAAAATCTTAACACTAACTCATTGCACTCCTCCAGAAGATTATTTCATAACCTCAGAAGACATGGTAGGAAAAGCAGGAGTCTGGGCTCACTTCGGATTATGGGATTTTGACAGAGCATTCATAATAAATGAAGTCAAACCTAAAAATGTTGATGAAGGAACAAATATATTGAAAGAAAGATTTAATTATTCTGATGAAGAAGCATCTAAAATATATTATGAAGTTCAGGGATTATTGACAGACAGGGAAATGAATAATTGGATTTCACCATGGCCAGGATATAGTACAGGCCAGATATCTGAATGTATAAATAAAGATGATATTGTTGTTTGTGTTATTAATTTAGGTATGGGAAACAACGGACAGGCAAATATTGTTATGGAACAAGTCATTATAAATATGACAAATCCTTCTGATTCGCAAACACTCATTGGATTTTATAATGCAAATAATCAAAAAGTGGGAGAAACAATTTCTGCATTAAAAGAAATAATAATTGCAGGAGAAAAGATGGAAAAATATGAAGTCAACAATGGAAGCATAGATTTAAGCCTTCTTTTGAATGCCCAGCCTAAAATAGTGATGGAAAACAACCAAACAACAGTAAAAATAAATTATCAGGGATTAGTTGCAGATCCTTTGTTGATAGAATCAACATTCACAAAATTATTCTTCCTTGACGGAAAATACATGGATCATTTTGAGAAATTCTCTGACATAACAGATATTGCAGGAACAAGAATAATTGTATGGAAGGTTAATTGGGATTAATAACCAACAGCATATAAATAGATAAGAATACATAATAAGAATATATAAATAAATATAAAAAACTGTGTTGTAGGTAAAAAATATGCATGAAAAAATAAAAAAACATCTTGCCAGATGGGGATGGCAGGAATATGTCTTAATTGGGCTTGCGATTTTTTTAGCTGTCTTTTTTACACTCTATGTTTCGCAATATAAACAAATTCCAAGCCCTGTTTATGGGGGAGATGTTTATAGAGACAGAGGATTTGTAAAAAATATTGCTGCAGGAAATCCTATATGGTCAGATTCATTTTATGCAAATGAGATAAATTATTATGGATATCTTATTCCTGCTATAGAGGCCGGCATCGCAAACATATTTAATTTAAGTGTGGATTTTGTATTTCTTTATTTTACAATAATTATTATTTTTGCATCTTGTTTTGCGTGGTATTTTCTTGGGAAAAAATTATTCGGCGAGAAAAAATGGGGATTATTAACTGTAATTGCGTTTTTCAGCATATATTATTCCATATTCCTTAAATTTTGGGGAGCGATCCCTTGTTTATTTATTCCTTTAATATTATATTTTTGGATAAGATTTGAAGAAAATGAAAAAATATATGATGGGATAATAACTGGTGCATTAATTGGGCTTGTTTCGCTGGTATATGGAGGAACATTTGCTGCATTAGTTATTGCTTTTTTTGGAACAATTGCGCTGTTTTTCATAAATGATTTAATTAAAGAAATAAAAACAGTAAAAGAAAAAAATAATCATCCTCATGGAAAAAAAGAAACTTTTTTCAAAATAATTTTCAAAACAATACTTGAGTATATTAAAAAATATTATTTTGCAATTATTTCCCTGATTGCAATCTCTGCAATATATTTCCTTCCTCTTTATCTGAAATACAGAATGCATATTGTAAATAATGTTCCTGCCTGGGGGGATATTAAAATAGAGGCATTGGGATTATCTTGGTTTTTCTCTATGATGAAAAATATGTTTTTTAATTATGCAAATATCTTGCTGCTTATTTTAAGTTTAGTTTCATTGTTTGGTCTCATCATGCTGGTTTTTTCCAAAAGAAGCAAAAAATATGAAATTTTATTTTTCGTTTTTTTAATGAATATAATAACCACCCAGCACTACTTAATAACCCGGCCTTTGACTGGTTTGTATTTTTGGCCTATAAAACTTGAACTAATAACAATATTAATTCCTTTATTTTTTGTTCTTGGAGTTAAAGGAATAGAACAATATATTAAAAACAAAAAAACCATGAAATGGATTATGGTAATTGTTATCATACTTCTTTGCACTTTGTTCATTGTTCGATTTACTGAAACATCAAAATCACAATGGGAAACATACGGAAGAAGCGACAACACATATATGACGCAACTGTATGGCCTGGCAGATTACATAGAAAATAACGTTCCTAAAGACCAGACAATATTGAGCAATGATGAAACAGGATTTATGCTCTCTGTTCTATCTGGAAGAAAAGTTGTATTGACAAGAAGAACCCACGCATCATACTATGTTGACATAGATGAAAGAATAGCAGATATGTCTGTTGCAATGTATGGAGAAGACATAAATTTAACTAAAAAATTATTGGAAAAATACAACACACATTATTTGTATCTTGATGGTTATATTTTCCAGTATTCTATGAGAACACGCCCGGAATTTAAAGATTATTTAACTCAAAATCAAATAAATTTTACAGAAGCATACGACAGATATGATATTGCTGCATCTCCTGATATTGCTGTATTCCTTGATTTGCTTATAATCCCTCCTCAACCATTCAATCCTGAATTTATTGGATTATGGGATAAAGTATATGAGGTAAGCACTAATGGACAAGTTATTGGACAGTTATACAAATTAAAAGAATAATTAACCATAAAATTTTTAGCGCCGCCCTAAGTGAGCGATATTCAATAAAGACATAGACAAAAGCTAGGGGGATGTGTCCCTTACGGGGATGGCTTTACTTAATAAAATAATCAAATGAGCGAAAGGCTGTGCTAAAAATTAAGCGAGTACGTCACGCGACACGTTTACAATGAAAACAATTATTCTAAATTTTTCAAAATCAATTCTGCTGCATCAATTCCAGATTCTAACGAAGAATTCATGTTTCTTATCTTAGGATAACCGACAAAAGTTCCTGCAAAATAAATCTTGCTATTTTTTCCAGAAATATCTGGGCATTTCAAAGGAGGCATTTTCTTGGCATAATCTTTGTCATAAACAGGCTCTGCATAAACTTCTCTTGATATTTTAGACCACGTAATTTTCGCATCTGGGAAATACATTTTAACATCATTCAAATATGCTTTTCTTATTTCTGCATCAGTTAAATTTAAATCCTCTTCAGAACCACCGTATCTTAATATCCAGTTGATTTTATTGTTTTTTCCGTATCCATCAAACAGATTTGAATGCTGAAATAATGTGTGTGTTCTTTCATTAAACAGATTCAACCAATAATGCTTGCTCAACAATTTTTCTGTTCCAAATGTTATGCAGACACAAGGGCAGTATTTTATTTGTTTTGATTTTTCAATAAAATCATTTGGCAATCCTGCTGTTATTTTCAGGAAAACAGGCAAAGGTATTGTTGATATTAAATAATCATACTGCTCTGTTTTTCCGTTATGTATTATTTGTTTATTGACTGCGTCAATTTTAGTTATTCTTGCATTTCTAATTATATCAACACACTCTTTTTTCAGATAATTTTCAAATTCATCTATGAATCTCTGCAGTCCGTCTATTGGATAGCCAAAAACACCTATTGCTTCTTTCGCTTTCAGCCTGAATGCAAATTGTTTTGCAGAAATTTTTTCCAAAGGAATATTAAATTTATTTCGTGCATAAAGCTGGTAGAATAATTTATCTGTAACTTCTTTTCCTGCATATTTGTAAAGCCATGTTTTTGCATTCGTGCTGTCATGAATTTTTGCAGGATTCATTATTGTAAAAACATATGCTCCAAATAAACCATATCTTAATCTGCCCCATAAAGAAAGATAATTAAATTTAAGAAGAGATACAGGATCTGTGAATCGATAGATTTTTCCGTTAGTGCAAATTCCTACACTTATTCTTTTCCAAACCATTCGTTTCAAAAGACCAAACTTTTCAAGATATTTTTTTGTTGTATGATCATGGGTAAAGATTTGGTGATAATATTTAGGAATGTATTTTCCTTTAATTAAATGACTTGATGCGAGACCCCCTAAATAATTTTCTTTTTCGAGAATTTTTATTTCAAATTCGCCAGCCCCTTTTTGCTTTTTCAAACCTTCAATCAGATGCTCTGCTGCAGACATTCCTGCTAAACCTGCACCAAGAATTATTATTTTGGTTTTTTGATTTAAGTTCTTTAGTGGATTTGTTTTTTTGTTTTTAATCATAATTTTACCGGGCATAATTAATAAGTAATGCTTATTGTTTAAATAGATTTTTATTTTGACAGCATAAACTTAATAAATACCTGATTAATTATATCTTCGTGGGTAAAAAATCATGAAAAAACTAATTATAACCGGAGCAGCAGGAGAAGTTGGGTTTAATTTAATCTCTATACTTTATTCTGAAAAGAAACTGAAAAATAAATATCAGATAATCGCAATAGATAAAAACAGCAATAATTTAAAATTATTGAAAAAACTATTTCCTGATGTTGAAGCTGTTGAATCAGATCTTGCACAAAAAGGAGAGTGGGAGGAGTATATAAAAGGAGCTTATGCAGTTATTCAGATGCAAGCACAAATATCCTCTCCCCTTAAAGAAGATTATTTAAAAAACAACATATATTCTGTAAAAAATCTAGTCTCCGCTTGTGAAAAATACAAAATAACGAATCTTGTCCATGTCAGCTCTTCTGTAGTTGTTTCTGTAGCCAAAGATGATTATACTAAAACAAAAAGAGAAGGAGAAAAAATAGTGATAAAAAGCAGTGTTCCTTACACATTATTAAGACCTACATTGATGTATGGTTGTTTTGACATAAAACATCTAAATTATCTAATTTCTTTTTTTGATAAAAGCACTATTTTCCCTATGCCTGGAAGTGGAAAATACATCAGACAACCTCTTTATGTAAAAGATTTCTGCAGGATAATATTAAGCTGTGTTGAATCAAGAAAATTAAAGCCAAAAAATAAAATATACAATATAACAGGAAAAGAAAAAATATATTTAATAGATTGTTTAAAGGAATTCTATAAAGAAAGAAAGCAAAAAAAACTTTTTATAAAAATCCCTATTCCAATATTTCGTCTTCTTATTAAGCTCTACGGAGCAATAAACAGGAAAACAAGAATTATCCCTGAACAACTAACTGCGCTTACTGCAGGAGATGTGTTTCCTGTAATAAAATGGGAGAAAATATTCAATATAACACCAACAAAATTCCTAGATGGAGCGAAAGATACTGTTAATTCAAAATATTATAAATATTCAAAAGAAATGACGAGGATTGATTAGTTTAAAATATTGAATATTTTAGCGCCACCCAAAGTGAGCGATATTCAATAAACACATCAATAAGGCAAGAAAATTGCAATATGAATTGCCTTATTAATAAAACAATCAAATGAGCGAAAGGTTGCGCTAAAAAATATAAAATGAAACTCGATACGCACGTTCACACAAATTATTCAGACGGCCTAATGTCAATAGATGAATTAAGGAAATTATCGTTAAAAAAAGGAATTATTCCCTGCATCACAGACCACAACACAATAAAAGGCGCGATTGCATATCAGAAAAAATATGGAAAAAACTCATGTATTGCTGGAGAAGAGATATGCACCAAAGAGGGAGATATTATAGGATTATATATGAAAAAAGAAATCTCTCCATATCTTTCTATTGAAGAAACATTAAAAGAATTAAAAAAACAGAATGCAATAATAATTGTTCCGCATCCTTTTGATAAAATCAGATGGTCCACGCCAAAATACAACATAAATAAATTGAATAAAAAATACAAAATTCATTTTATAGAAATTTTTAATGCGAGAATGATATCGAATGAAGCAAATAAAACTGCGTCTGTTTTTTTTGAGAAAAACAAGGAAAAACAAAAATATCTTGCAACAGTAGGCAGTGATGCTCACACAAGTTTTGAATTCGGAAGAACATATTCTATTGTTCCTGATTTTAACATCCAAAAAAAAGATGAATTTTTGAATGCATTCAAAAATATTCAAAAAAACAAGAAAATTAAACAAATAACAAAAAAATCTCCTGTATTTGTTCACATAATAACAAAAACGATAAAAATTCTGGGATTAAAACAATTTTTTAAAAGAAAACTGTAAACTTTTCGACATAAATTAAAACATGAAACAAATATTGAAAAAATAAAACAAACAAGAATAAAATGAAAACATCAAGATTCAAAAACATATCAAAATACTTGTTTATTTTAGCAATCTTTTTAGTTTTAGGTCTGGCATTAAGATTATTCATTATATTTCAACCTGCTGAAAGATTAGTTCAGTATAATGGCGATGATATGTATTATTATCTCAAAATAGGAGAAAACATAATTAATGGAAACGGAGTTAGTTTTGATGGAATACATCCAACAAATGGTTTTCATCCGCTGTATCTTCTCTTAATTCTTCCTATATTAAAATTATTTCTTTGGGATAGACTTTTAACTGCACAGCTCTGTCTTGTATTGCTTGCAGTATTTAATATTGCCACGTCAATTTTTATCTATAAGATAATTGAAAAAATAATTGCCGGAAAACACAGCAAACTCTTTGCTCTTCTGGGTGCATTTATCTGGCTTTTTAATCCATGGACAATATATATTGCGATGCTGGGGGTTGAGGTTGCAATATCTGCTTTTTTCATATCATTATCGCTTTATTTTTATATTAAATGGAGAAACAATCTTAAATTTTGGAATCTTTTGTTGATTGGTGTTGCATGTGGTCTTGCATTCTTAGCAAGAAGCGATAGTGTTTTTGTTGCCATTGCAATCGGACTTGATATGATCTATTCTATTATGTATCAATTATTTTTGTCAAATCGTAAAAAACAATTCAACTTTAAAATATTTTTTAAAACAGCTTTAAAATATTTTTTAATTTTTGGTCTGTCATTTTGCATAATAATAAGCCCCTGGTTAATGTGGAGTAAATTGAATTTCGGAATGTTTACTCAGGGAAGTGGCATGGCTTTATTATATAGTGCTCGGGCGAATCTGGGTATGATGCAGATTATTCAAAAAACAATATTCTCTATTGCGTACAGCACATTCAAGCTTCTGAATTTTTTCATCGTTGTTCCTTTTTTATTGTGGGTATTAGGTATTATTCTTGGTTTTTCCGTATGGAAAAATAATAAAAAGAATGAACGTAAAATTCAGAATAAGAAAAAAATAACGACCTATTTTTTGATGATTATTTCTCTAATAATGCTGCTTATCTCTTCATTACTGAATGAGGCAGTTCATTATCCTCAAGGAATTCAAATAGTAATTATACAATTCATATTAGGTTTTGTTTTATTGATTTTAGGTTTCCTAATGGGCAAACAAATACATAATTATCTGAAAAATAACTTAAACATTAACATGTTATTTAATAAAAATTGGATAAACAATAATCTTGTATTTATTCTTTGCTTTATTTTTATATTCGGATTTTATTCCCTGATATTTTTTCATCATCAGCCATGGTATTTTATGTCAATACTGCTTCTTATCACAATCATAACAATATCTTTATTAGCAAATATCCTCGATAGATTAAAAAAGATTATCAAAGAAAAGACAATCAAAAAAATTATTTTAATTTCATTTTTGATTTTGATTTTGATTTTTTCAATAAGATTTGTAAGAATCCATCAGCAAGCAGTATGCCCCTGGCAGGCAGATATGTATTCTGGTGCTGTTTATTTGAATGAAAATTTAGGTAAGGATGAAAAAGCAGGCGCATTCAATACAGGAATTTTCAGCTATTACAGCGGAAAAACTGTTGTGAATTTAGACGGCGTGGTTAATTATGATATTGTGGATGAAAGGAAAAAAGGGACAACACTTTCTGAATATCTGATAAAAAACAAAATAGAATATGTCATAGATTATCCTTGTTTTTTGAATGAGCTGAAAAATAACTCAGAATTTATAGAAATATATAAAATTCCTGTTGCCAGAGATGCTTTCTGCGAGAATTCCGGACCAGTGATTTATCAAAGAAACTCTTCTGAAAATGGATTTCCATAACATTTTAAAATAACAACTATTTCTTAAGAATGTGATTAAATGGCAAAACACTCTGGCAAACCAATAGTTTCTGTCCTAAAAACAAATCCAAAAGATGTTGTTAAAGATTATGGTAAATTGATGGACTTAGCAGAGTATAAAAAAACAATAAATAAAAACATCAAAACAGCACTTAAATTAAATCTTTCCTGGTCATTATATTATCCTGCATGCTCAACAGAGCCCTGGCAATTAGAAGGAACATTAAAAAAACTGCAGGATGATAAATTCAAAACATCAAAAGTTGTTGCTGTTGAAAATCAGACTGTTGTAACAGATCCCTGGAAAGGAGCATATGGAAACAAATGGCTTCCAGTCCTGAAGAAATACAACATCAAATACCAGCCATTGACTGATGTCAAATGGATTGAATACAAGCCAAAACACAATATGATTGCAATGAATGAGCTGTTTCACAGTAAAATTCTTGTTCCTCAATTATATTTCAAATCAAATGTAATTCATTTTCCGACTGTAAAAACACACGGCCATACAACAACAACAGGCGCAATGAAAAATGCTTTTGGAGGTCTAATTCCAAAATACAGACATCATGCGCATAAAAAAATCCACGAAGTTCTTGTTGATTTGCTGGCAATACAAAAAGAAATTCATCCAGGAATATTTGCAGTCATGGATGGATGTGTCTGCGGTGATGGCGCTGGACCAAGAACAATGGAACCATTCGCAGGAAATGTAATACTTGCAAGCTCTGACCAGGTTGCAATAGATGCTGTTTCAGCAAAAATGATGGGTTATGATCCTTTAAAGATTCCTTACATTAAAATGGCTCATGATTTAGGACTAGGAAACGGAGATATACGACAGATAGAGATTACTGGAATTGATAGAAAAGAATTTAACAAAACCAATTTCCATTTTACAACAAAAAAAAGCCCCATAATCATAGGAGACCAGTTATTGAGGAAAAAAACAGCAAATATAAAATGGCTTCATGATTTTTTATTCCGTTCACCTGTTTTCAAAACATTCATATTCGGCTCTGAATTTTATCACGACCATCTTTGGTATCCAACAATAGGAAAAGCAAAGATAAGAAAATTCAACAAAACAGAATGGGGGCAGTTATTTAATAAATACCCCTACGGCCCAGAACCTAAACTAAAAAAAATCCATCAATGGGATCCTTATTAATTAGTACATAAATAGAATTATATATTGAGGAATAAAAATGAGAATACTTGAATACATAAAATTAATCAGAGTGCATCAATGGTATAAGAATCTGTTAATATTTCTTCCATTGATTTTTGTTGGAGAATTATTCATTAAAGAAATTTGGGGGGTTATGCTTCTCGGATTTATTGCTCTTTGTTTGGTATCCTCATCAAACTATATATTGAATGATATTATAGACATTAAAAGAGACAAATCGCATCCTGAAAAAAAATCAAGGCCTTTGGCATCAGGAAAAGTAAGTATTTTTGAAGCAGTACTATTGTTGATAATATTTTTAGGAGCATCAATTTATATTGCATATGGATTAAACATAATGTTCCTTGCCTGTGTAGGGTTTTTGTTTTTATTCACACTGCTTTATTCAGTTTTCCTTAAAAAAGAACCTATTGCAGATGTTGTTGCTATCTCAATAAACTTTGTTGTAAGAGCAGTTTCAGGAGCATTTATTTTAAAAGTCATGATATCTCCCTGGCTGGTTGTCTGCCCTTTCTTTTTAGCATTATTCTTAGCAGTAGGAAAAAGAGATGCTGATTTAAGATTCATGAAAGGAAACGCATCAAAACACAAAGAGGTTCTAAAACATTATAATTTAGAATTGACAAACACAATGATGATAATTTCAACAACATGCCTTGTCATCGCATATTCATTGTATTCATTTTCCAGAACTGCACTATTGCTTCTAACACTGCCTTTTGCAATTTATGCAATATTCAGATATTATTATCTCGTCATAAAAGGTTCAGAAATAGCAAGACATCCTGAAAAAGTCTACAAAGACTGGCAGTTGGTTGTTGTAGGATTATTGTGGGCAGCAATAATTTTCATCATATTTTATTTTGTTCTTGGAAAAATAAATTTTGGATTTATGATTAAATAAACTTGTGTGATTTATAATGAATGAAAACAATAGAAAAAAAATAGAAAAAAATAGAAAAAAGCCAGTAAACAATAAAAAACAAACAAAACACACATCCTTTAAAGCAATTATTCTTGTAATTTTATGCACAATACTGACTTCAACAGGACAGATATTATGGAAACTCTCAACATCAAAAATAGAAGGTTTTGATATTATTTCATTGATAACAAACATTCCTCTTATGCTTGGATTTATATCTTATGCTCTTGGCGCAGTTTTGCTTATATTTGCTTTAAAAGAAGGAGAGCTGTCTGTTATATATCCATTTATTGCTTTAAGTTTTATTTGGGTTACACTAACATCTATATTTTTATTTCACGAACATGTATCAATATTGAATTGGGCAGGCATAACTGCAATATTAATAGGAGTATCGTTGATAGGATATGGAAGCGATAAAGGAAGTGAGGGAAAATGAACATATTGCTCGCTTTTATTTTGATATTCGTTGCATCAATAATAGGTGCATTTGGTTCGTTATTGTTAAAAATAGGCTCGTCTAAATTTCACCTGAATTTTAAAAAAGGAATAATCAGCGTTATTTTTTCTGTTTTGAAAAATTGGAAACTAATTTTAGGATTGTTTTTGTATGTTGTATCAACTGTGTTTTTCATCATCGTCATAAAAACAACAGACCTTTCTATTGCATATCCTATGACTTCGATGACCTATATAATTGTAATTGCATTGTCCATGATTTTCCTGAAAGAAAAATTAAATATTTACAAACTACTTGGAATAACTGCAATAATTCTCGGGGTAATATTGGTCACATTATAAAAGTTTAGAGAAAAAATATCATTAAGAATTTATTTAATCAAAGAATTTTCTTTTTGCAAGGCCTATGGATGTTTTTATTCCGTTCATTATGCTTTGACCGTGCGCTTTTTTCATAGAATAATCAGTATATATTACCTGGATAGGAACTTCTTTGAATTTTATTTTTGTCCTACCTATTTCTTTTATTATTTCTGAGCAAATTTCAAATCCTGTGCTTTTTAGATTCATTTTTTTGTATGCTTCTGCAGTCATTGCCTTAAATCCTGACTGTGAATCAGTTGTCCATACTCCAAAAAGAAGATAAGTTAAAAAATTAAGTGCTGTGTTTCCGAATTTTCTTATAAACGGCATTCCTTTTGAATTAATAAGCCTTGAACCAATTACTAATTCTGCTTGTTTTTTCAAAATAGGCTGGATGACTTTTTTTATATCAGTCACATCATGCTGTCCGTCTGCATCTATTGTTACTATTATATCTGCTCCTTGTTTAACTGCATAATTAAATCCTGTGACTGTTGCTCCGCCTGCGCCTAAATTCATAATGTGTTTTATTACATATGCACTGTTTTTTCCTGCAACTTCAGATGTGTTGTCTTTCGAGCCGTCATCAACTACAACAATATTTGTGTATTTGTTTTTTTTCAAGTCTTTAATTACATTTCCTATTTTAGTCGCTTCATTATACGCAGGAATAACTACATAAATTTTCATATAATATAGAATAAAAATGCATTTATTAAGTTTATGAAAGATTAAGATTATGAAAGAATTCTATTTTCACAAAAAATATCATTGCCTTCCTTAAAGTGAGCGATATTCTAATAACTCATGAATATGTCAAGGGAATTCCAATAGGAATTGACATATAGAAAAAATACTCAAATGAGCGAATGGAAGGTAATGATATTTCATAAACTATATAAATCATATTCTAACATCAAGATTATGAAATACATATTGCCTGGTGGCGCAGGATTTGTCGGAAAGAACCTTGTTAGAGTTATGCTAAGCAAAGGAATAAAAGCGCAAGATATAACTATCATTGATAAAAATCCAAAAGGCATAAATTATCTTAAGAAAAATTATCCCAAAGTAAATTCTCATCTCTATGATTTGTCTGAAAAAAATAACGAATGGATGAATTTATTTAAAGGCAAAAATATAATAATCAACCTTGCTGCGCAGATAAAAGCAAAAACATACAAAACATTCAAAAAAAATAATATTGATGCAACTAAACATGTGTTAATGGCTGCAAAAAAACACAATGTTAAAAAAATAATCCACTTCAGCACTGCGGCTGTTCTTTCTGTAAGAAAAGATGATTATGCAAAAACAAAAAAAGTTTCTGAAGATGCTGTTGTTAATTCAGGATTGAAATATACTGTAATAAGACCTTCAATGATGTTCGGTCCCCTTGATGATAAAAACATCGGATGGCTAATTAAATTTTCAACATGGATTCCTGTTTTTCCTATTCCTGGCGATGGAAAATATCCAAGACAGCCAATATATATAGATGATATCTGTCAATTAATAATTGCCTGGGCAAAAGAGATGCAAAAAGGAAAACTAAAAAACAAAATATTCAGCATCAATGGAAAAGTCCTCGAGTTTGGATATATGTGCAGAACTGTTGTCAAGAAAGTTGGAGGATTAAGAGTTGCGATAAATATTCCTTCTTCAATATTCAAATTTGCGCTTTCTGTCTATAATTTAATTGTTCCTGACCCTCAATTCACAACAGATCAAGTTGA
>CAZSEK010000011.1:11006-24641 GCA_964605945.1 uncultured Methanosarcinales archaeon | reverse complement strand
CAAATATTATCAGTTTATTTTACAATTCTATCCTTTACATACCTTTTTTTTTTATATTCCTTTTTTTCTTTTTTTGCGAACCACATTTTATTTAGTATTTTTTAATTATCTTTATTTATGTAATTTTCAGTTTATATCTTTTATTTTTTACTCTTTTTTCTTTTTAATTTGTTTGTATTTATATTTTTATGTGTTTTAAGAGTTTTATGATTTTTTCTCCTTCTTTTTTGCTTAGGTATTATGTTATTTGCATCATCTAATTTTTCTTCTATGCATTTAATTACCTCATTTACAAAAGGTTCAGCAGGTTTTATAATCGGATAAAAAATATCTGAAAATATCTTTACTGTTTCGTTTTTTACTGCAACAGCACTTTCTTCTGCAAATAATATTACTGAATATGTTTGATGTGTTACTGCATGAATTGGTTTCCCAACAACTAAATCATAAAATATTTTCCCTTCATGAATGTGTGTATGAATCATAACTTCTTTTAATTTGGGCATGAAAATTATTGCAACAGTCATTCTTAGAACCAAAGATATCAAAAATACAAATAAAATAGGGCCGATACCTATATTTATATTTGGAAGCACGTTTAAAAGCCAGGCTCCAAACAATCCCCCCATTAAAACAAATGTTCCAAAAATTAAATTAAAATATGCAAAAGATTGTGCTCTTTTTTCACTTTCTACTGTATCAAACATATAATTTAATGTTGTTAAATCAAAACCAGCCCAAGCAAATCCTCCAATTGCTTCTGCAATTAATATCAACCAAAAAATAATTGGCTGTCCTGAGAAAAAATATCCTGCTAAAAACCACCATAAAGGAATAGATGCAACTAAAAATACTGAAACATAAATTATATTTCTATTTCCCCATTTACCAGAATATTTTCCCCAATATTTCATTGTTAAAACTTTGATAATCATAGGGGTTAAAACACAAGCCATGAATTGAATATATGTAAAATTTTGATTTTTCAACATATATACTATAAAAAAAGGACTTGCAACCATAATGGCGAATGCAATTAAAGATCTGAATAAAACAAAATTTCCGAAATTTGTTTCAGGTAGTTTTTTTATGAACTCTTTTAGAGAAACATTTGTTTCAGATTTTGGTTCATAAATTGGTTCAAAGTGCTTTGAAATATAAATTGTTGAAATAACTCTTCCAATAAATGCTATGCCGAATAGAATTCCGAATCCGACCCAAATATTTGTTTTTTCAAAATAATTTAAAATCAAACCTGCACTAAAAACAGACAGCACTAAAAATGAAAGTGTGATTTTATTTCTTGTTGAAAAGTATTTTGCCCGTTCATTGCTAGAAACTACATCACCTATTAATGAATTCCAGGCAGGTCCAAGAACATTTCCAAATATTAAATAAAAAGAAAATATGATTGTTAAAATTAAAATGTTTTTTGTTAAAAATGGAACTATAAATAATGGAAGAAGGGTTATTGCCTGCAATAATACAAATAATGTTATTATTTTTTTCCTATCTTTCCATTTGTCTGTTAATTTAGCACCCACAATTTGAAATAAAGAACCGATAAATGCAGGTACAGAAGCAAGAATTCCTATTTCTGAGTTTGTTGCTCCAAGCTGAATTGCGAAAGGAGTTACATATTGTTCTCCAAAACCATACATAACATTATAGGCAGATCCATCAACTATGGAATATTGTTTTGTTTTTTCCGTCTCTTCTTTTGTTAGAGAATGAGGCAATTCAGAATTATTTAATGTTTTATGCGTATTCATTCTATTTTCAATTTATCTTATTTGTTAATTCAACAAAATCAATTTTTGTCGGGCAGTATTTAATGCATCTTCCACAGCCTGTGCACATGAACATTTTGTATTTATCTGGAAAATATTGTAGTTTGTGAAATATCCTGTGTTTGAATCTTGAATTTCTATCTGCTCTGAAAATATGATTGCCTGCAACTTTTGTGAAATCTTTTGAATGGCAGTAATCCCATACTTTGACTCTTTTGCCGTCTTTTAAATTTAGCTCCATTTCATCTTTTATATCAAAGCATAAACATGTAGGACAAAGATTATTGCACATGCCACAGCTTAAGCATCTTTCAGAACCTTCTTTCCATGCTTCATTATCAAATATTTTTGCGAAATCTTTTTTTTGCAGTTGTTTTGAGCATTCTGCTTGTTTTGTTATGTCTTCTTCCATATCTTCTTTGCTTTCTTTTAAATTTGAGACAAGCTTTCTTCCTTTTTCTGAGCCTACTTCAATAAAATAATTTTCTTTGTAAGGACCATTCGATATTGTATGAAAGAATAGATCAAAAACAGGAGTTAGCTCCATTGACTGGCAGAAACATGATTCTTCAGGCTCGCTGCATTCAAATCCAATCACTAATAATTTATTTCTTCTTTCTTTATAATCGCTGTCTTCTTCTAAAAATTTATCTATTATTGAAAGAGATGTTAAATCGCATCTCTTGACTCCGAAAATAGCAACTTCTGGAATTTTTTCTTTTTTAGAAAGTTCATTATTTTTTATGTCAAATAATTTTTCCTTTTGAGGCATAAGGTGTTTTTTTAAAGGAGGAAATCTTGTGTTTTTTGTGAAATCTATTTTTGAAAAATTATCTCCGTTGAATTTTTTAAATCTTAAAATATCTGCTTCTTCTTTCACAGGAATATATACTTCCTCATAAGAAGAATTTAATTTCATGAGAAATCTCTTCAAATCCTCTTTTTTCATCACCTTACCCATAATTCAAATAAAAGAATTGGATTTATAAAGTTTTATGAAAAATAAAAATACATTTTTAAAGGGCTTTATTTATCTATTATCATGACAAGAATAGCGGTTATTAAGAAGCAGAAGTGTAACCCACTTAAATGCGGGAATTATCTTTGCATGAGAGTTTGCCCTATTAATAGAACAGGAGAGCAATGCATTATAGAAGGTTCGGACAAGAAGCCAATAATAGATGAAAAACTATGCACTGGCTGTGGAATTTGTCCAAATAAATGTCCTTTTGAAGCAATTTCTATAATTAATTTACCTGAACAATTAAAACAAGAACCCATTCATAGATATGGAAAGAACGGATTTTCTCTTTACGGATTGCCGACACCAATTTTTGGAAAAGTTACAGGAATAATAGGAAAAAATGGAATAGGAAAAACAACTGCACTTAAAATTTTAGCAAATTTGCTTAAGCCAAATATGAGCAAAGAAACAGAATCAACAACAGCAGAAGTCATAAAATATTTTAAAGGTACAGAAGCTCAGGGATATTTTGAGAAATTAAGAGATAATAAAATAGTTATTTCATACAAACCGCAACAGGTTGATATTTTGCCAAGGCAGTATGATGGAAAAGTTTTAGATTTATTAAAAAAAATTGATGAGAAAAATAAATTTGATGAATATGTTGAAGTTCTTGAATTAAAAAATATACTTGATCATAAATTAAGCGAACTTTCAGGAGGAGAACTTCAGAGAGTTGCAATTGCTGCAACAGTGATGAAAAAAGCAAATGTGTTTTTCTTCGACGAGCCAACATCATTTTTAGATATTAAACAAAGACTGAAGATTGCAAAATTCATAAAAGGATTGGCGAATGAAGAAATAGCAGTCATGGTAATTGAACATGATTTGATTATTTTAGATTATGTGGCTGATTTAGTCCATATGATGTATGGGCGAGAAGGAGTGTATGGTATTGTTTCTGGTGTTAAAACAACAAAAGTAGGAATAAATATGTATTTATCAGGATTTTTAAAAGAAGAAAACCTAAGATTTAGAGATGAAGCAATAAAATTCACAGCGTCATTACCTTCTGAAAATAAGCAAGAGATTTTGCTTACAGAATGGAATGACATAAATTATCATATAGGAAAATTCAATATGACTGCAAAATCAGGAAATCTTTACAGGCACGATGTTGTTGGGGTGCTTGGAGAAAACGGAATAGGAAAAACAACTTTTGTAAAAATACTTGCAGGTGTAATAAAAACAAAAGAAGAGAATGAAATAAAATTAAAAGTCTCGTATAAATCTCAGTATGTTGAAGGTTCAGACGAACTTGTAATGGTTGCTTTGCAGAGAGCAATACAAAAATTTGAAATTCAAATAATGCGACCTTTGCATCTAAAAGATTTATTGATGAGAAAATTAAACGAACTTTCAGGAGGAGAGCTTCAGAGAGTTGCAATTGCGCATTGCCTATCACAGGATGCTGATTTGTTTTTAATGGATGAGCCATCTGCATATCTTGATGTAGAGGAAAGATTGAATGTTTCTAAAGTTATCAAGGATGTAATGATGGCAACAGGAAAATCAGCAATAATTGTTGACCATGATTTATTATTCATTGATTATTTATCCGATAAGCTTCTTGTTTTTGATGGAGAACCAGCACTAGAAGGTTTTGTTACAGGACCTCATAACATGTCTAATGGAATGAATAAATTCCTGTCTGATTTGAATATCACATTCAGAAGAGATGATGAGAATAATCGTCCTCGTGTAAATAAAGAAGAATCTGTTAAAGACAGAGAGCAGAAATCATCAGGGAAATTATATTATGGATAGATAATTCTAAAAAATGAAAATTAAAAAACAAAATGAAATCTAAACTAAACAAAGACAAACTTTTCGAAAACACATTAATTATTTTGATGTCAATATTCTTATTCTTTATAATTCTGGGAGGCTCATTCTCATTGATGATGTATTACAAAGGATTCTATTTAAGTGAGTATCAAAAGAATGGTGTTTATGATAATTTAGCAGAAAGAAACCAGATAAATCAGACAGAATCAGTTATGTTAGCAAGCAATATCACAGATAACTTGTTTACATATTTCCGCGGTAAATCTGAATTGAATTATTTTGAAAACAATGAAAAAGCGCACATGAAAGATGTTAAATCCATTATTTCTGCGATGTTTTTTATATATTACAGTTCGGCAGTGCTTTTTATAATTTGTTTCGTGGTTTTGTATTTAAAATTCAAGAAAGAATCAATAGGATTTATTAAAATTCTTTCAAAAATATTATTAATGGGTTCTATTGTAGCATTGGTTGTTTTAGTTTTAAAATTATTGATGAGTTTGTTTTATTTTAATACAATATTTAATGCATTTCATTTATTATTTTTCCCTCAGGGAAACTGGGTATTTGATTCAGCATCATTATTGATAACAATATTCCCTCAGCAGTTTTTCTTTGATTTTGCATTGAGGATTTTCATCTATTCTATTGTTCAGGCAGGAATATTCTTATTGATGGGTTGGTGGATGTACAAGCAGGTAAAACTTCATGAACATTATGAAGCAATGAAGAAAGGAATTAAGAAATAGACTAAAAAAAAGATTTATAAACCCCCATCTATTTTTACAAATATCATGGACATAAACATATTGCTTTACATATTTGGAAGTGTTCTTTTAGTCAGTGCATTGTCTTTAGTAGGAATATTCACATTTGCATTGAACACAAAAAAACTAGAGAAAATTCTTCTTTATCTTGTAAGTTTTTCTGTCGGTGCATTGTTTGGAGATGCATTCATACATCTGTTGCCTGAAGCTTTTGAAAATGCAGGCAATGGCTGGATAGTTGGAGTTTATGCGCTTTCAGGAATCTTATTTTCATTTATTATAGAGAAAGTAATACATTGGAGACACTGTCATGTACCTACATCAAAACACCATCCACACAGATTTGTTTACATGAATCTTGTAGGTGACAGCGTGCACAATTTCATAGATGGTTTAATAATTGCAGGAAGTTATTTTATCAGCATTCCTGTAGGTATTGCAACAACTGTTGCAGTAATACTGCACGAAATCCCTCAAGAAATCGGGGATTTTGGAATTTTAGTCTATGGCGGCTTTTCACAAAAAAGAGCTTTATTTTTTAATTTTCTTACAGCATTGACTGCTATTTTAGGTGCAATAGTAGGAATATTGATGAGCTCTTCAGATCATTTGCTGTTGTTTTTAATTCCGTTTGCAGCAGGAAATTTCATCTATATTGCAGGTTCTGATTTAATCCCCGAATTACATAAAGAAGAATGTGCACATGATTTCAAAAATTATTTCCTTCAATTTTTTATTTTTGTTTTAGGAATATTGGTTATGTTAAGTTTATTGTTATTGGAAGTTTAAATTTTAGTTATTGCAAGTATTAACCTTCAATAACTTCTAAAAGAGTGTGAGAAATAAAGGGTGTGAGAATTAGATATAGTCATAAGAGGATAAACATGTTTGAATTTAAGGCGTATCACGGATTAAAATTTAGAATTGATGAAACACAGCCAATAAATCCCAAAGTTGTAAGAGCATATGATTTAGTTTTAAAACCCGTTTTTAATAAGATAGATATAGGAAATGCAAGATTATGGCTTTTTATTTCTCCAAAGCAACTTATAAAAATTTCTTATGGTTATGGTGCGGACATGACAGAAACAGAATATGCAACAACGCATGATTTCAGTGAACCTGACAGGGACGAACATATGATTAAACTGCTTGAGGATAAAGAATTCCCAGAAAGTTTTGATAAAGAGTATGCAGAAAGAATAGCTGAACTAAACCCCAATTCTGATTTAGAGTCAATTATACAGCAAGTTAAACATGAGAGGGAAGAAGGAATAATAACTCCTGAAAAATTTGTTGGCAAACGAAGAAGTCATTTTGTTTGGTGCTATAATCATCTTGAGCCTGTTCAGATCTGTTTCAATCCTGTCAGTTTACATAATGCAATATCAAACGAGATAATATATGGGAATAAGAATGAACACGGGATGTATATAAAAAGCAGAGTCAAAAGATTGGCAGAAGTTTTTGATGATGATTCCAAAAGAATGTATGAAAATGATTTTGCAAGATTTTTTTATACTGCAACATTTCCTTTGTATATTTCAAATGGAGAAAAAGGAAAAATATTGTTCGGTTTTTTAGAAGTAGATGATTCAAAACAGATTAAGAAGAATCCGACACAACCAATTCCTATAAATGAATTCTATAAGGCATTTAGTATTATTAATAAGACATTGACACCAATAATATTATCAAATTTGATTGTTGATTGTGATGAGTATTTTTTAAAAGAAGGTCTTGCAAAGCCAATAAATGAAGTAATTGATCTAAAAGATCCTTATACTGCGGGCCATTCAAACAGAGTTGCATATTATTCTCTTATGCTTGCAAATAAATTTGATTTTTCACAGCAAGATATAATTAAACTTGAAATAGCAGCATTACTACACGATATAGGAAAAATAGCAGTTCCAGAAGATATTTTGAAAAAACCGATGCGTTTAAATGATAGAGAATATTGTGTTATACAAGAACATGTTGAATATTCCCGGGCAATTTTACAGGTTATGAATTGCATTAATAAAACTAGTAATTCAATAAGGGATATTATTCATGCACATCACGAAAGGCCAGATGGATTAGGATACCCTCTAAGATTGAGTGGAGATAAAATTCCGATGGGGTCAAAAATAATTGCTGTTGCAGATGCATTTGATGCAATGACTTCTGATAGACCATATAGACCTGCTCTCGATACAAATGAGGCATTAAGAAGATTGACTTGTGGTGCAGGAAAACAATTTGATTCTAAAGTCGTTGAAGCTTTCTTAAGAGTTGTTTAAATAGTAGACAATAAATTTCTGAAAAATAAAATTTTAAAAAAATAAAAATAAGAGCAAAATTATGCTCCAACTAATCCCTTTGAACCAACAACTGCTGCAGTCGGCTGTTCAATTACATAATATCCTAAAATGTAACCAACTATTAATCCTGCGATTAATGCTATGATAATCCAAAACCAAAATTTTGCTGCTTCGTTCATTTTTTTAACCTCCATTTATTTTTTTAATATATTTAGTTTATGCTCCGGCAATTCCTTTTGAACCGACGACATTTCCTGTTATTCCTGTTTCAGATCCTGCGAAGACATAATGTCCCAGCAAATATCCTGCAACAAGACCGATAATCAGTGCAATTAAAACATACATCCAGAATTTTGTTGTTTCATCCATAATAATATCACCTTGTTTTTCCTTGTTAATATTCTTTAATAACTTATTTATAAATCTTTCTGTAATGATTTTGTTCTATTGTTTTGGTTAAATTTAAAAATAAGAAAACTTTCTTTAAATTGTGCGATGATTGAGCCAATGACAACGGATGAGTCTTTGGACTGTGACTAACACGAGTAACTGCTGAGCACATTTAATATTTTAGAATAAATAGAAATAGTTTGATTATTTTTTATTTTATTTTTTTTCATAAATCAAGGCTTCTTGAAAATATTTATCTAAGCAATAATCGAGATTAACTATTGCTGCTTTTATATCAAGGATTGTTTTTTCTGATCTGTTTAATTCTTCTTCAAGAGAAAGAGTTTTTCCTTTTATGATTTCATTGATTGTGTTTCTGCTTTTTACTGATTTGATAAAGAGGATTTTTAATTTTTCTTTAAATTCAAACTGCTGTTTATCATGAAATTCAATAGGAGTTTCCCAAAATGAATATGTTAAATATTTGTTTTCATAATCTATTATTAATCCATTTTTTTCTACATATTGAATTATTTGCAGTCTAAATGCTTCCATCTTAGGACAGAGATATGTTGTTCCTGAACCTTTAAAATTCAAATAATTTTCTGCGTTATTTGTTTTTCCCCATTCATCTATTATATCTATTTTTCCTTTGAGCATGTGATTATTTCCTTTATTTATTTCTTCTTATATAATATTATTTGTTATTTTTATGTGTTTGTTTACAGTATAGAGAAGAATACTTAATTTATAAATATTGTGTTTTGTAACTATTTTGAAGTAAGTATAAGAAGTTTTAAATGTTTAGTTTACAATTATTTTTTATTTTTACTTCACAATCTTCAACCTTAAATCATAGAGCGCTTTCTCATCATAATCAGAAGGACTGCCGTCCATTGGGCATTCACCTTGTTTGTTTTTAGGGAATGCGATAACTTCTCTTATGTCGTTTGTTCCGCACATTAGTGCAACCATTCTATCAAAACCAAATGCAAATCCTCCGTGAGGTGGTGCGCCGTATTTAAAAGCTTCAAGCAGGAAACCGAATTTTTTCTCAACATCTTCCATTGTTAAACCTATAACATTAAGAACTCTTTCCTGAATATCTCTTCTATTGATTCTTATGCTTCCTGATGCAACTTCTGTTCCGTTTAAAACAGCATCATAACATGATGCCCTGACTTTTCCAGGATCTTTTTCCAAATATTCAAGATGTTCATACTTGGGCATTGTAAATGCATGATGTGCAGCATCCCATTTGCTTTCATCTGAATTCCATTCAAATAGTGGGAAATCATAAATCCAAACAAATGCAAATTCATTTTCATTGTATAATTTGAGTTTTTTTGCAACTTCTTTTCTTATATTTCCAAGAGCATCATTTGTAATTTTGAATGTGTCAGCAACCATAAACAAAGTTGAACCTGTTTTTGCTTTTAGTTCTCTTATTAAATTCATTTGAATTTCTGTTGAAAGATATTTTGCAGCACTGCCGTCTAATTTTAGATGTTTGTTTTCTAAATCTTCAATAACTTTCAATGTGACAAGTCCTTTTGCTTTGTAGATTTTTGCAAGCTCTGTCAATTCATCAATATCTTTTCTTACAAATTCATGTTCAACAAGCAATGCTTTTATTATTCCGCTGTCTTCAATAACTGTTTTGAAAACACCAAAATCACTATCTTTGACGATATTTGTTACATCTTCTAATTCTAATTTGAATCTTAAATCAGGTTTGTCAGAGCCATATTTTAACATTGCTTCATCATAAGTTATTTTTGGAAATGGTGTATGCAGTTTATAATTTAATGTTTTGTCAAAAATGTTTTTTACCAAACCTTCTCCTTGTTTGAAAACATCTTCCTGCTCGCAGAATGACATTTCGATATCTATTTGTGAGAATTCTAACTGCCTGTCTGCTCTTAAATCCTCATCTCTTAGACATCTTGCAATTTGGTAATATCTATCAAAACCCGAGACCATGAGAATCTGTTTATATAATTGAGGACTTTGAGGAAGGGAATATGCTTTTCCTGGATGAAGTCTGCTTGGAACCAAGAAATCTCTTGCTCCTTCAGGAGTTGATCTTATCAGCATAGGTGTTTCAATCTCTAGGAAACCTTGTGAGTTTAGATACTCTCTTGCTGCCTGCAGTGCTTTGTGTTTTATTAATATTTTTTTCTGCATATCAGGTCTTCTTAAGTCAAGATATCTGTATTTTAATCGTGTTTCATCAGTCATGTTTTCAGGATTATCCATGTCGATAGGAATAGGATCAGATGTGTTCAGAATTTCTAACTCACTCATCTTCACTTCTATTGCGCCTGTCTCAAGTTTTTTATTTGGTTCAGGTTTTACAAGAACAATTCCTTTTGCTTTTATTACATATTCTTTTCTTAGATTTTTTGATTCTGGAAAATTATCTGGATTGAATGTTATCTGTGTTATTCCGTATCTATCTCTTAAGTCGAGAAAACCAAGATTTCCATGAAGTCGTATAGTATTTATCCATCCGCATAGAGCTACTTCTTTTCCTTCATCTGTTTCTCTTAGTTCATTGCAAGTATGTGTTCTTAACATAGTGGAAGATTATTTAACGGGTTTTTAAATTTGTTGTTTTATTGATTTTTTCCTTTGTAATCACTTTAGAATGTTTACATTAATAACATTTTTAAACTATTAATTGTTCTGTGTTTGTATGAGTAAATTAAGTTTAGAAGAGAGAATGATTGAACAAGGAAAATTAATGCACCAAGTTAGAACTAGCATTATTGATTTAGTATCTCCAAAAAATAATAAGACGATTTTAGAAGATATTGCTAAAAAAGCAAACACACACATCCATAATGTTAGAAATTATGATTATTTTGGTGCTGTTTCAAAAAAAATTGATGCAATCAGAAATGTAGGATATGTGGGGGCAGAAGGTGCAGGAGCAGTCACTGCTTTTGTTTTCACTTATGGAGCAATTGTAGTTTCAGATGCTTTAAAATTTGATCCTCTGCTAAAAACAATTACAGCTTCTGTAGCGCATGCAGCAGGATTTTATATAGGAGATACTTTCATATATAAACTCATCACTAAAAAACAATTAGAAAAAAACGATATGAAGCATTTGAAAAACATTCTTTTGACAACTTCAATAGCGTCAATAATATATCAAGGATTAACATTTCATAATTTTTGTGGAGGAGTTCCTTCAACATATCAAAAAATATTATCTCTTGTTCCAAAATTGGCAGGACCCGAAGCAAGAGAAGCATTGTTATTCCCAACATCCAGTGTTATTTTCGGAAGTATAAGACACACAATTACTTTCGGGTACGGACTTTGGGGAAAAGAAATAAGAGACAAAATGGTATCGTATATTGTTAAATCACATAATTACTTAATACCTTGAATCAGCGTTTTCTCTTTAAATCATAAAGAAGTTCTTCGACTTTCTGCAGGTTCCATTTTATAGCATCTGATTTTTTTCTTAATTCGCCGTTTCGTAAGTCAAATTTAAGAAAATGCCCGTGAATCTCATCGATAATCGTTCTTATCGTTTGTACTTCTTTTGTTTTTTTTGCAGTTGCTTCAATGACTGCTTTTCTTCCAAGCTCCCCTGTTAAGTCACTTAATCCTGAAAGATAGTTGAATGGATCTAATTTTAAGTCGTGGTTTGTCGGGATTTTTTTATTTTTTATAAAGCCATAAAAACAGCATGCTTCGCAGTATTCCTGAAGGGCATTATCCAAGTTTCCTTTAAGATGAGGGTGTTTTAATACTATTTTTTTTAATTCAACAATTGTTTTTTCAGCATCATCTAATAGAGCTTTTGCTTCTTTAATCTCTCCTCTATGCAAAGAATAAATCGCGAATTTTCCATTTTTTAAAACAGTTCTTGATTTTCCTATAATAATCTCTCTTTGAGAATCTTCTTCCTTCAGATAAGTTTCCATTTCCTTAAAATTTTCTTTGTTGAGCATATTGATAAGAAATGTACGGGCTATATAAATATTTCGAGTGTGTCATCTTATAGAATTTTAGACATTCTTTTGCATATCGTTTTATATGCTGGTTTGTTGTTTTCTTTTTTATATCCTAAATTTGAATAAAAAGAAGATAATTCTCTGAATCTTTTAGGTTCTATATTTAACCAGATTTTTTGTATTTTTCTCTCGATTGCAATGTTTTCAAGTTCAAGAATTAATTTTTTCCCAATTCCTTGTCCTCTATAATCAGGTTCTACACCTATAAATGCAAGATATATTGAATTTATTTTTACATATATATTTTGTTTAAAATCGAGAAAACCAAGACTTCCAGAAACAGCATTTTCAACAGGATCAAGATGACATTTACCTTTTTCAAAAAATTCATTATATGCTCGTCTATTAAAATCAGAAATTATCTCTCCTGCAATTATTCTTTCACAAGGTTCATATTCACTTAGATGTTTAATTTCTCCTACATGTTTGATAGCCATATTATTTAATTTAGGTTTTTTCGATTTTTGTATTATTCTCAATAAATTCATATTTATTAGGAACCTTTTTCTGTTTTAAAATGTTTCCTTTATAAACTTGAAAATAGTAATACTTTTAAATTAGTTAATATTTCTACAGTTATGGCAATAGATAATATAGATATAAAAACAATAGATGATAAATTACTAAGTAATGGAATTGATATTGAATCAATTTATTTTTCAAAATCAGAAATAAATAAAGCAATGGGTTTTTTGAAAAAAGCAATAGCTTATAAAACTGCAAAAGATTGTGCAAATTATTCAGCATATTTTGCGAAATTTGAACACGCATTAATAGATAATAAAAAATCGAAACAACAAGAACAGATATGTCAAAGAATAACTCATCCTGCTTACACTGTTATTAAAAAATGGGCTCTTGATCAAATGTTAGAAGAAAAATTTAAATCTGCAGATATTTTATATAAAACTATATTGGCAGATATACGCTCATTAAGCAAGAAAAGTAGTTAATTTAAAGCTTATTTTATTCTTAAATTCATTTTCTTTTATTTTTAAGCACAAATCAACCTAACACAACCACAATATTTATATATACCTTGTTTTATAAATTACAATATGAGTATGTTTGGTGATAGTGTAACATTTTTAGTACAATTAGGAATATATGATGTAGTTTTGCCTTTCTTACTGGTATTTACGCTGGTTTTTGCAATATTGGAAAAAACAAAATTATTAGGAACAGAAAAAGGCAAAGACGACAAAGAATTCACGAAAAAAAATCTTAATGCGATGATTTCATTTGTTTTGGGATTTTTCGTTGTTGCATCTTCTCAGATTGTTTCAATAATAAACAAAACAGCATCGCAGGTATTTTTATTATTGTTATTGATTGTATTTTTCCTCATGCTTGCGGGGTCATTTCATCAGCAGACAAAAGAAGGATTTTTCCTCAATAAAAAAGATCATCCATTTTATTATGGTGCGTTCATGGCACTTGTTTTCATCTCTATAATTGCAATATTCCTTAATGCAATAGGATGGCTTGACATAATTTATGGATTCCTTAAGAATAATTGGAACACAAGTTATGTTT
>CAZSEK010000011.1:0-10996 GCA_964605945.1 uncultured Methanosarcinales archaeon | reverse complement strand
GGATAACTCGAGATTCAAAGTCAGAAGAGACTAAAAAAGAATAGATTGTATAAAAGATATAAATAATAAAATAAATATAAAAACAATAAAACAATAATTAAAACAAAATAAATAATAAACATTATAAAAGATAAACATTATAAATCATATTCACAAATTAGCTAAAAAAGGTGATTATCATGGGAACATTTCAGGACGGTTTAATGGCTTTGGAGAATTTAGGTGTATTGGATGTCATAATTCCATTCATTCTTGTATTCACAATAGTATTTGCAGTTTTGCAAAAAACTAAAATTCTTGGTGAAGAAAATAATAAACCGAGAAAAAATTTCAATGCAGTTATATCTCTCGTCATGGCTTTGGCAGTTATAATTCCTCACGTCATGGGTACTTATCCTGATGGAGCAGATGTTGTAACTATAATGAATAACGCACTGCCTAATGTTTCAGCAGTCATGATATCTGTTTTAATGTTATTATTAATCATAGGTGTGTTTGGAACTAATATTGAATTTGCAGGAACAAGTATGGCAGGAATTGCAGTTTTATTTGCAATCACAGCAACAGTCATTATATTTGGTTCAGCAGCAAGTTGGTTTGCATTGCCTGATTGGCTTGGTTTTCTGCAGGATTCAGATACACAGGCATTAGTTATAGTAATACTTGTCTTCGCATTAATAATTTGGTTTGTAACAAAAGAAGATAAACCAAAAGATCCAGAAGATAAAAGTATGGCTGAATTATTAGGAGATGTATTAAAACCTAAAAAATAAACTAAATACAAATTAAATAAATCATAAAAATAAAATGGCAACATTCCTCGACATATCAATATTGACGCACTTTACATCAGTATTTACTTTTCTTTTAGTTTTTGTTATTGTTTTTGGATTGTTAGAAGTATTTAAAGTATTTGGGGATGCAAGAAAAGGCCTGCATGCAATAATTGCACTGGCAATAGGATTCATGGTTATATTATCAAAAGGAGTTACAACTGTTGTTCAGACATTCACTCCATGGATGATGGTTTTGATTTTGCTGGCATTTTTCATGTTATTTTTAGTAAGGATGTTTGGTCTTGGAGAAAAAGACATCAAGGAAGGGTTCTATAAAAACGCACCAATAATGACGTGGATAATCATACTTACGTTGGTTGTTCTGCTTTATTCAATGGCAACAGCATTTGGGCAGGAAAGTCTTGAGAAAGGACCAGGTGTTAAATTAAATGCAACAGAAGAAACAACCACAACAACCACAACAGATGCAGACGGCAATATTGTTACAACTACAACAGCATCTGCAACAAATACAAATGACTTTATGCAGAATCTCTATAATTCGTTTTATCATCCGAAAGTTCTGGGGCTCATACTTGTAATGCTGATTGCAGTCATTGCAATGTTGTTTTTAACAGTTAAAGAGGGAGAGTAAATTAAAATGGGAATGTTCAGTAAAAAAACAGATCTGTCTGCAGGGGCAACTATTCCTTTAGATCAGGTTGTTGCAATGAAAAATCAAGGGTACAGCAACAATCAGATAATACAAACATTGCAGCGAGATGGTTATTCTTCAAGCCAGATATTTGATGCAATTTCGCAGTCAGAACTTACATTAGCTCCTTCTACTTCAGACCAGTTTTCTCAGCTTCAGGCACAACAACAAGGACAGCAAATGCAGCCTATGCAACAGCAACAACCCATGCAATCAATGCCTGCACAGCAAATGAGCGGGGTTTCTATGCACTCAGAACCTTCAACAGAAGAGCTTGTTGAAGCAATAATAGATGAAAAATGGAATGAGCTTGTTAAAGATATAAATAAAGTCATAGATTGGAAGCAGAAAGCAGATTCAAAATTGTCTGCAATGGAACAGCAAATGAATGATTTAAAAGATCAGTTTGATAAATTGCATCAGGCAATAATTGGAAAAATAGGTGATTACGACAAGACAATGCTTGATGTCGGTGCAGAATTGCAGGCAATGGAAAAAGTCTTTTCAAAAGTTTTGCCTACATTTGTTGACAATGTAAGTGAATTAAACAGAATCACAGAAAACATCAAATCCAAACCATCTAATTCTAAGAAAAAAAGTAAATAATTATGCCGAGTAATAATAAAAGAAATAAAAAATCAAAAAAATAAATTCTTATTGTTCACAGCCTGTTAATTTAGCAAGTTCAGACAATGTTTGTTCTCCTGTGTATTGTTTTCCATTGATTATCCATGTGGGATATCCTGCTATTTTTGCTGAAATGCATTCAGGAGTTTGTATCTGAGGATTTTCAGAATCTGCGCATTCAACATATTTGATGTATTGCAGTGAATCTCCAAACATTTCTTTTTGGTTGCTACAGTGAGGGCACCATGATGCTCCGTAAAGAGCTACGCCTTTTTCTGTCAGGCATTTTGCAAAATCATCAAGGTTTTCAGGTTCTTTGATTTCTGTTTCTTCTTCAATATTGTTTATTTCTATTGATTCTTCTGTTGTTTCAGTAAGATAGTTTACAATAACTGCATTTTGCCTTAATTCATCCATTAATTTTTCGAAATTCAGCTGTGCTTTTTCATCGTGCAGTGTTTGTTTGATTTCTTCAGTTACTTCAGAAAGATTCATCTTGTTTTCAGGGAAATATTCAAGTTTTTTAATAAGATGATATCCATAGATTGTTTTCACAATTTTTGTTTCATTTATTTTCATGTCAAAAGATGCTTCTTCAAATTCAGCAACCATTTCTCCTTTTCCAAACACATATTCTCCGCATGTTTTTTTACTTCCTATGTCTTCTGTGTACATATCTACAACCTCGCAGAAATTTGTTGCATTAAGCATATTTTCTATTTCTGTTATGTTTGTTTTTGCCTGTTCATCAGTTACATTATCTGTTATGAATCTTAGGATATGCTGGACTTTAACTTTTTCAGGAACAACATATTCTTCACTGTGTTCTTCATAGTATTTTTCAATTTCATCATTGCTTATTGATATATCTTTAAGTATAGTTTGGTTGAAAAATTTTTGCGTTATAATTTGTTTTTTTATTGTTTCTTTTATGTATTGTATAGTTATATTTTGTTCAGTTAGTTTGATTTCAAGTTCGCTAATAGTCAGTCCGTTCTGCTCTGCAAAATCATTTACTGTAGAATTTATTTCTTCATCAGACACTGTGATGTTTTGTTTTGCAGCTTCCTGAACTAATAATAATTCATCAATTGATTGGTTCAACAATACTTCTTTTGTGTATATTTGCTGCATGATTGGTGCAAGTCTGTCAAATTGTTCATTAATTAATGAAAGATAAATAGGTTCTCCGTTGACTGTTGCAGTAATTTCATCTGTTTTTTCTGTATTTGTATCTGCATTGTCTGCAGGGAAATATTTGACTGCCAATAATATAAGCAAAATTAATATTATAAGACCAAATCCTACCCACCATATTCCTCTGTAAGATTTCTTTGCCTTGCTATTTTTTTGTTTTTCAGGCTTGATGTGTTTCTGAGGGGCTTTGATTGTTTTTTTAATATCTTTTTTTGGTTGTTTTTTGGTTGATTTCATTTTATTATCCTGTTTGAGTTCGTTTTTTGATTCTTTTTTTCCGTCATTGTCGTTGTGTTTTGGCTTGATTACGATAATTGGTTTTTTTTCAGGCATTTTTTGTTTTTCCTGTTTTTTTGATTTTTGATTTTTTACTTTGTTTTGTTTGTATGTTTTTGGTTTTTTCTGCTTGACTTTAATTACAGATGTGTTTTCCTGCTCTTCATCTGTTATTTCCTTGGTTTCTTCCTGATTTTCTGCATCTTCATCCTCGATGCTGTATTTTTCAGAAATTTCAGCTTCTGGTTCTTCTTTTATATTTTCACTGTTTTCTTCTTCTGTTTCATCATCAGGCAAAGAATCAAGTGTTTCCTGTTCTTCTGTTTCAAATGTATTAGAATTTTCTTCAGGGAGTTGTTTTTCTTTTGGTTTTGTTTCAGTTTCATATATTTCAAGACCCTGTTCTTTAAGCTCTTCTTCAGCATCTTCATCTATAACTTCATCTTTTTCTTCAGAATCAGAACTATCTTCAGAATATTTGAAATTTGCATTGATTTTTGCGATTGTTTCATCATCGACTAAATCCCTTTCAATCTGATCAATTTCTTTGACTTTCTCATCAGCCATATTCACACCTTCCTCGACTTAATTTAATAATAAATACCAACATAAATAAGAGAATTTTAGGACAATATCCTTATATTTAAAGGTTATCATTTTTTCGATTTTTTATTCACTTTAAAATTTAGACAAACATATAAATACCCTCTTCGATTAGTGCATGTATGTTTGACGTTATTGTAGGAAGAAATGAGGCAGATAGAGAGAAGTATGGAGATAAAGGTACTATTTTTCTGGGAAAACACTATGTAAAGATGGGGCGAACAACCTCTTTAAGCAATAAAGTTTTTCTTGATGTCACAAGAGCGCATGTTTTCTTTGTTGTAGGTAAGAGAGGCTCGGGAAAATCCTATACGATGGGTGTTATTGCAGAAGGAATATCTGATTTGCCTGATGATATAAAAAATAACATTTCTGTTGTTTTGCTTGATACTATGGGTATTTATTGGACTATGAAATACAGAAATGACAAAGACAAGCCTTTGCTGAAAGAATGGGGACTTCAGGGCAAGCCTCTTGATGTAAAAATTTACACTCCTTCAGGATTTTTTGATGATTTCAAGAAAAAAGGAATTCCAACAGATTTTCCATTTTCTATTAAGCCTTCAGAACTTGATTCCTCTGATTGGTGCATGAGTTTTGGTATCAAAGAAAGCGAACCAACAGGTGTATTGATTGAGAAAATAATTTATGATCTAAAAGATGAACAGGAAATCACAGGAAAAGATTTTACTGTCAGCGATATAATTTCTGCTGTTGAAATTGATAAAGACGCTGACGTTAATACCAAAAATGCAGTCAAGAATCTTTTAATGAATGCAAAAAACTGGGGAATTTTCGAGCATGAAGATGAAGAGATAAAAACAAATTTGAAAAATGCTAAAAATTCAAAAGAAAAAAATAAATATATTCCTCATAAAGCAACTCCTCTTTCTGAGTTGGCAAAAGGAGGACAAGTAACTGTTCTTGACTTAAGCTGTTATGCAACAATTCCTAATTCATGGAATATAAAAAATCTTGTCGTGGGATTGATTGCTGAAAAATTATTTATAGAAAGAATGAAGGCAAGAAAAAATGAAGAGTATCAGCAAATACATAAAGCAATGAATTTGTTTGGTGATTCTGATGTTAAAAAATTTGATTTTCCTATGGTTTGGCTGGTAATAGATGAAGCTCATGAGTTTTTGCCTGTTTCTGGAAAGACTCTTGCAACAGATCCTTTAGTTACAATATTAAGAGAAGGTAGACAGCCGGGAATTTCGCTCATATTAGCAACACAGCAGCCAGGAAAAATCCACAGCGATGTAATGACGCAATCTGATGTTGTTATTGCTCATAGAATAACTGCAAAATTAGATACAGAAGCACTCGGTGCATTGATGCAGTCTTACATGAGAGAAGGGCTTGTTCAGCAGTTGGATGATCTTCCAAGAGCAAAAGGAGCAGCAATAATATTCGATGATAACAACGAGAAAATGTATCCAATCAAATTAAGGCCAAGATTTACATGGCACGGCGGAGAAGATCCTTCTGCATTACCTAAAGAAAATGAAGGGTTTAAATTATAAATATATTGAATTGTTTAATTTAAATTTTTAATCAAGAACGCATTAATTCTTTTCCTGCACAATATACACGACCAACAAAACCAGAATTACTAAAATATTTGAAACCATCATGAAACAGCCAATCAATTCGGGAGGTTCCTCTGCTTATTGACTTGACTTCTCCTAGAAAAATATCATGTTCGTCTTTTCTTATAATTTCACGCACCAAACACTCTATATTTAAAGGCGATTCTTTTATTATAGGAATTCCAAGAACGCCTTGTTCCTTTGTAAATTTTGTAACTTTGAATTTATCAACATTTTTTCCTGATACTAAACCACAATAATCTACCTCTCTTACAAAATTTGCAGTCATATAGTTAATTCCAAATCTTTTTTCTTTTCTTATTATTTTGTTGCTATAACGTGAAGGTCTTATGCCAATGTACATTAACTTATCTGATAGCTGACCGACATAACTCACAGTAATTATGTTTGTGCTGTCCGGTTTTCCGCAACTTACTAACACAACAGGTTTTGGACCAGGCACAAGACCGCATCTCAATTCATTAGGATTAATGATTTTCATTTTTAAAACCCACTCATATTTCTGGCTGTGTCAATACCTATTTTTTGCGAAAAATCTTTAGGAAGTCTGTTTTCATAAATTCCAGCTAACGCAGAAATTCTTTCCATTTCCAATTCAAACATTCTTTCCCGCGAAAGCCCATCTTTAAATTTAAAAACAGGCATAGTTTCTCCTTTCCAATTTGTATAATTCCAATCAATTATTTCTAAACCAAGTTCTTTTCTGTTTTTGTAAATTTCTGATCCTGGAGCAGGAATTAAACTATAACTTTCAGCATAATCCATCTGTCCTTTAATCATCAAGTCACATATTTTTTCAGTTGTATATCTGTGAGTATATTCTGTTTCTCCGGGAAGCCAAGAAAGCCAATTTCCATAATATTTCATGCCACAGTCTTTAACTATTTTTCCAACATCCCCTATTAATTCTGCACGCAGAGATTTTTTTGAGATATCCAATATTTTTTGATGTGCGCTTTCTGCTCCAACCTGAACTTCAGAACACATTCCTGAATTTGCAAGTATTTTAAGAAGATCTTGGTTTTTATTTATGCTTTCAACATTTGCTTGAATAAAGAATTTCAATCTGCCTTTATATCTTTCCAGTTCTTTTACAAATTTAGCTGAATGTTTGGGATCCCTGAAAAAATTTTCATCACCAACGTAAATAAGTTTTGTTCCATAATTCTTAACCAAATTGTCAAGATTCTCAAAAACTTTATCTAAATCACCGTGAAAATATTCTCTATGATCAATAATAGATCCGCAAAAAGTGCATGGAACTACTTTTCCACAACCCATCGTCGTATAAACTCTTGCCAAAGGAAGTATTTTTACATTCATAAAACTATTGTCTGGCTCAGGAAACATTGGCGGTTCTTCTCCTGTTTTAAAATAATATTCAGGCACATCTTTTTCTGAAATTATATCTTTTAATGTATTTGTTTCTATCAACCAAGGCAATGTTCTATGCGCTCGTCCGCGCACATAGATGTCAATAGGCGATATTTCTTCTTTATGTTCAAAAGCGCTTGCATGTGGTCCTCCCAAAATAGCTCTGATTTTCGGATTTATTTCTTTAATCTTGCGTGTAATTTCTTCAGCCAAAGGAACGCTGCATGTATGTGCATAAAATCCTATAAAATCTATGTTTAGAGCAAATTCCAATATCGATGAAATATAACTTTTCTCAGTTAAATCAATATGCGGTGCAACATATTTAACAGAATGTCCTCTTTTTTTCAATATGCCTGCTAAATGAAGCAAGCCTATATTCTGATTGCTTAAGTTGCCGTAATAAGCTAATTCTTCTAAAGGAATTCCAAATCCACCATCGTATGTCCGTAAAGCTAAATAAGCTTTCCAAAATCTTCTCTGTTCTGAACTCTCTTTGTTTTTTGGATGCAAAGGCTCTGTTAATAAAATTCTTTGAATCATGTATTTACCTCCATCGAGTTGAAACAAAGAATATTCAGATATATTTAAAATAATATCATCCTTATTTTTTAAAAATAGTAATATTTATATACTAAATATACTAATTATGAAATATGGAGAGTAAATTGATGCTGGATAAAGAAAAAATAAAATTAGATAAAAAAGACAGGCAGATTTTGTTTGAGCTAGATCTGAATGCAACAATCCCTTTGACCAAATTAGCAAAAAAAGTAAATCTGTCTCCGCAAACAGCAAAATATCGCATAGAGCAATTAGAGAAAAAAGAGGTTATAAAAAAATATGTTACATTCTTTGACGTTTCAAAATTTGGTTATTTGTATTATAGACTATATATACGATACGAAAATGTAACATTAAATGAAGAAAAGAAAATAATAGAATATTTCAAACACCACAAAAATGTTGTGTGGTTTGTTTCAACAACGGGAAGATGGGATTTGGAAGTATTATTTGTCGCAAGAAATTTTATTCATTTCAACACCCTGCTAAAAGAATCGTATAATGAGTTTCCTGATAAATTGCATAAAAACATAACGTCTGTTTCTATTGCAAATTTTCATCACCCAAGAAGTTATTTAATAAATAAACAGTCACAATTGCAAATAAGTTATGGTGGGGAACCTGAAAATGTTGAGATTGACAATATAGATAAAAAAATAATAAATTTAATAAACCAGAATGCGAGACTGACTAACAGCGAAATTGGAACAAAATTAAAATTAAATTATAAAACAATACAATCGAGAATCAAGAAAATGCATGAATCAGGAATAATACAGGCATTCAGAACATGGATTGATTTTAAAAAAATAAATTCATCATACCATAAAGCCATGATTAAATTAAAAAAATTCACAAAAATAGAAGAAAATAAAATCCTGGCATTCGCAAAAATGCATCCAAATATAATTTATCTTGTAACTTGCGTTTGGCCGTGGGAAATTGAAATAGAAGTTCAATCTGAATCAGAGGAAAAGTTTTTGGAAATATTAAGATCATTCAGGGAATTCATGGGTGATTTGATAATTGACTACGAAACATTAACAATAACTGAAGAACATAAATTGGATTACTGCCCATTTGCGCATGAATTATGAACAATTAAAAATGCAAACGGCAATAATTTACTGCAATAATTTAAAGTTAAAATGTCTAAACCAATTACTAAAAAACAAGCAGTTAAAATAATAAAAGAATTTATTCTAAAAGAATTAGTTCATAAAAAATGGTACGAAAACATAAAACCACACATAAAAGCAATTGTTTTATATGGTTCTACTGCAAAAGGAATTAACAGGTTAGATTCTGATATTGATTTTTTGATTTTTGTTCCTCTAAAAATAGAGAAGAAATTTACAAAAGGAGAATATTTTTATGATTTTAATGGACGAGAAATAAATGTTGTTCTTCGTTCAATAGAAAGATTGAGAAAATTGGCAAAATCACAAAATGATTTATTTCAAGCAGAAGTTTTTAGGGAATGTGAGTTTATATTCGAAAAAGACAAAGAAGTCCGAGAATTAATAAAAGAAATCAAAAAATAAAACTTATTTCTTTTTTCTATGAATCTTGTTATGAATTCCAAGTTCATCCTGATATTCTTTTTCTTTATAAGGTGCTTTTGTCATGCTGACAATTGAAGAGGCAAACATTATTGCAAAGAACAATGCGAGTGTAAATCCCCATGTTTGAGAAAGTTTCATTACAAAATAAATAGATATGAAGAAACCAATAATGCTTGTTAGCATAAATCCTGCGCTTAGATGTGCGTATTTTAAATGTTCCATAAATTCACCTCTGTTAAAATGATATAAATTAATTTGATTTATGTATTTATATAGTTGATGATTTGTTTTATCTTATCCTACAAATTTGAGAAGTTCTTTATCAAAGAATTTTATTTTTAATAGCTCTAAAAGTACTGATTGTTCTATTTTTTCTAATGTTTTATTATTTTCAATTAATTTTAAAATTGTTTCTTGACCATTTTTTATTCTTAAAATATCATTTATTAATTCGGTTTTATGATTTTTATCTATTATTGATTTTGCAATATCTTCTCCGGATGCCATGCCGAAATATATGCCGTCTGCCACTAAAGCAGGTGTGAATCCTGCTGCATCACCTATTAAAGAAATATTGCCAAATTGATGTCCTGAATAATTATAATTTATTGGTGCACCTTCTAATTTTAATGAAGATATATCAAAATTTCTTTCTTTACACCAGGAAATTAGATTTTCTCTGATTTTTTGCGAGGAGATTATCGAAGGATCAGAACCTGTTCCTATAGAAGTTATTTTTTTATGAGGCGCAACCCAACTGTACCATGGACCAAATTTATCAGCATCAAAATGCACTTCTAAATCATCAAATTCTTGATTTAACCAATATTGAAAAGCCATGCCTGTTTTTTGTGGAAGATTCAAATGTTTTCTTACAACAGAATAACTGCCATCTGCACCAACAAGATGGTCAAAATATATTTTTTCATCATCACAAACAACAAAATCTTTCTCTATAGAATTAACTGTTTTTCCAAATAAAACTTTACTTTTATTATCTTTTAATTCATTAAACATATATTCGCTGAGCTCTTTTCTATTAATAGTAGATACAATGGGATATTCTAATTGTATTTCTGTTATTTTTTCAGGTGTTGATACAATTATTTTTTTGAATTTTTTTTGAAATAGTTCTTCTGGTAATCCTATGGCTTTTGTTTTTTCTGTTAGCGCCCACATTCCTGTGCATATTTTTCTGTCAAATTGAGATTTTCTTTCAAGTATTATGAAATCTATATTATTTTCTGCTAATATTTTTGCGCATTTAAGTCCTGCGGGACCTGCTCCAATAATCACAACATCATATTCTTCCATTTTATTTCATCATCTCATCAACAACTTTCAAAGCATTTTCTATTTTTTTAGGAAATGCAGCTAATGAAAATCTAATGTGAAAGCAGTCTCCTGAATCTGTTAGATAATAATCACTTCTTAATAATTCTTGCTTGCCCAATCTGATAAAGAAATCTAAATGTTCATCTAATCTTGATTCTTTCTGCCTTAATATTAAGTCTTTTTGGTCTTGATTTAGTTTTGAGCTTAATTTTTCCCAAAATGCTTTTGTGTGAGATTCTTTATTCATGTCAATTTCAAAGATTTTTATTGTTCTATTATTGAATCCGTCGACTTTTGTTCCTTTTATTATTATTTTATTCTTATCCTCGGGTTTTTGCGCATCAATATCAA
>CAZSEK010000010.1:0-25007 GCA_964605945.1 uncultured Methanosarcinales archaeon | reverse complement strand
TTAATGATTTTATTTTTCGTATTTAAGAGTGTAGCTTCCGATTGCATTAATGGCGTTTATTGTTGTTTGAGAAGAAGATTTTTTCCGACCCCAATAATTATTTTTGTTATCTTGTGTTTCAGAAGAATATTTTCTTAAAAAAATTCTATTTATTAGCCCATCAATTGCATTTAAAATTTTAGGTTCTTGTGTTCTGATTTCAGCAATATGTTGATTTTGTTCAGAGTTTTCTTTAAATTCTTCCATTTTATACCTCAATATGTTTTTAACTTTAATTGTTTTTCTTTGTTTAGATTAATTAATTCATAGACGATTTTGATTATGCTTCCAACACATAAAAACATTATCATCCAATTTTCTAATTCAAAAGGCATTCCTTGTAATTCAAATATTGCTTGCCTACTTTGCAATCCTGCAAATGCAATAAAAAATATTGCTGCGAATACAAGCAAAAGAATAATCAATATTGCTCCTGTTCTTTTATGTTCCATACTACTTTAAAATAGTGTTTAGTATTTAAAGTTTGCGAAATTCTTTTTAGAATATAAATTAAGAAAAGCCTCTGACGAGAATTTCCTGCACCTTTTTGGAAAAAAGCTGCACCAAAAAGAAAAGGTTGCTATTGCAACAATTATAAGCCTCTGACGAGAATTGCACTCGTGACCTGCTGCTTACTAGGCAGCCGCAATAGCTACTATGCTACAGAGGCGTATATTAAGAATTTATTGATTGTTTTTAAATGTTTTGTAGAATTAGTTGTTTTTATACAATATGTTATTGGGCATATATTTTGTTTTCTAAATCAAGCTGCCTATTTTTAACTAAATAATTAACAAAGATTTTTTCTGATTTATTTATTCCCTTTAAATTCTCTCCTTTGTTCTTTAAATAATTTGAAAGATATTTTTGATCATCTGTGTTTAAATATCTGTTTTCTTCGATAAATTTTTTTTCGTATAGGTGTATCTGGGGGTGATTTATAAATGATAAAATAATCAGCAAGTCAAGACTTACATTTTTAATATTCTTTTTATTAATTAGTCCATATTTTCCTTTTGAAAAATCTGTTGATGAGAGTTTAAATTCAATTGTTGTTGGTTTTGACATAAACATATTGATTAAAGAATCTTTATAAGCTTTTCTTAGAAAAAATCGAAAAATTTACGGAAAATGTGAAGAATTTACGGGTAAGTATGATATGTTTCATATTTATCATATATTTTTAATTTTTTTAAAATAATGTTTGATTTATTTGCACTTTTTTCAACAGATTTGCATTCTTCTACGAGAATATCTATGCTTAATACTGTAGGTAATTTCATTCCAATAAACGTTGTGCGTTCATTAGATGCGTGTTTAAGAGTATATTTGCAATTCATTAATTGATTTTTAATATAGTTAACAATGAATTGATCAAATCTCATTTTATTTCTAACTTTTGAAAAATAAAAATGCGAGGGAAGGGACTTTCAAATCTAGACGGAGATTTGCGGTCTCCCTCCGGGATATTCGAACCCTCGAACACACTAAGTGACAGGATATCTCAAACACAATCGTTGAGTGTCACAATTTCTTAAGTCCTGCGCATTTGACCAGGCTTTGCTCTGAGGAAGAATAAACTTTTGCTTACTCTTAACCCTCGCATAAAATACCTGGTTATTTAAACGAAGGTTTTATTTTCTTTAAAAATCTTTCTCTTTCCATTAAATACATTTAAATATTCTAGATAAATTCAAATAATATGGATAATGGGGAAAAAGCAATAAAAAAACTAAAACAGCTAACAAATAAAAAATACATTTATTTCTTTAATTCAGGAGATGAAGGAATATTTTATCTGATGAACCTACTGAAAGAACAAAATAAAACAAAAATTCTAATTCCTGATTGTGGTGGCTGGTTTTCATATAAAAAATTTCCAAAGAAATTAAATTTGGAAATTATTGAAGTAAAGACAAATGATGCGTTGATTGATTTAGATGAGCTAAAAAACAAAGCAAATGATGATTCCTTTTTCATTGTCAACTCTTACGGAGGATATTTTATAGAACAGCCAATGAATGAAATAGAAATTATATGCAAAGAAAATAATTGCATTTTAATAAATGATGTTTCTGCATCAATAAATTCAGAGTATGCAAAACAAGGAGAGCTCTGCGTTGGAAGTTTCGGTCATCAAAAACCTATTGAACTGAATGCAGGAGGATTTATTGGTTCAAACAAAGAATTGAATGTCGAGGAAGATTTCAATGAATTTGAAAAATTAAATTATGCTCTTGATATTTTGGATGAAAAATTAAATTATTGGAAAAAAGAAAAAAAGAAAATAATAACCGAGATAAAAAAATTAAATCTTGAAAAAAATATTCTGCATAAAGATTCAGATGCAATAAATGTTGTTGTTGGTTTTGAAACAGAGCAAGAAAAAGAAAACTTAATAAACTGCTGTGTTAAAAATAATCTAGAATATGTTTTGTGTCCTAATTACATAAAAGTAAACAGGCAAGCAATAAGCATTGAAATAAAAAAAATTCCATTCGAGAAAAGAGGTTAAAATGTGGGAAGAACTTATAAAATCATTTATCACTTTATTCATAATTGTTGATCCTTTCGTCAGTGCTGCATTTTTTGTGGCGTATGCAAAAAACATAACTAAACAAGAAGAAAATCATGCAATCTGGACAGCAATCCTTGTTGCAGGAGCATTGATGTTAATTTTCTTATTTTCAGGTTTGTTTCTTTTGGAGATATTAAATATAAGTTTTAACAGCTTCAAAATTGCGGGAGGAATAATTCTTCTAATAATGGGCGTAACAACAGTTCTTGGTATAGAGTTTGCAAGAAAAAAAGAAGGCATGAAATCAGCTGCAATATTAATCGGAACTCCTTTATTATCAGGACCAGGAGCATTAATGACAATAATTGTCCTGTCAAAAGAATATGGATATGTAATACCTGGTGTTGCCGCATTGCTTGTTTTAATAGTATCTTTTATTATGTTAAAAATGGCACACCATATGCATAAATTATTTGGAACAGAAATAATAGAAATATTATCAAGAGTTTTAGGATTATTACTTGCAGGAATTGCTATTGAATTTATACATGCAGGCATAACAGGATTTTTAGGAGGATGAAATGGCAAAATTAAGAGAACCAAAATCAATGGATGAGTGTATTTATTTTACAAACAGATCTATCGGAGATAATTTTACAGGAACAGCAAGATGCTGGGTCTTTAAAGAAATGTGTCCTAAATGCAAGAAAGCATTAATGGGCAAACCAAGAAAAGACGACGGAAAAGTTTCTATAAGAGCAAAAGAATATGTTTGTCCATCATGTAATTTTACAATGGAAAAATCAGCATATGAAGAAACACTAACTGCAAACATAGAATATAAATGTCCTGGCTGTGGTTTTGAAGGACAGCACCAGATGCCTTTCAAAAGAAAAAAAGTCATGGGTGTTGAAACATTAAGATTCCCCTGCCCAAAATGCAAAGAAAACATAGATGTTACTAAAAAGATGAAAGCATTTAAGAATAAAAAAGGCAAAGTTGTTGAAGATGCTGATGGCGATGAGATTTAATTTTTTTTATTTTAATATTTATTTTTCTATTCTAAAAGCAACATTTTTAAATACAAATCTTTTCTATGAATAAGAGATTAAAAAGAGATTATTTGAGGTGGTTAAATTCATGAAATCTGATTCAGAGAATAAGCATAAGAAAACAAAAATACTTGTAACTTCAGCACTGCCTTTTGTAAATAATGTTCCTCATTTAGGGAATTTAGTTTGTGTTATTAGTGCAGATGTTTATACAAAATTCTTGAGATTGAAAAAATTAGATGTTATTTCAGTGCTGGGAACAGACGAGCACGGAACAACTTCTGAAACAAAAGCATTAGAAGAAGGAATTACTCCAAAAGAATTATGCGATAAATATTCTAAAATACACAAAGAAATTTATGATTGGTTTGAATGTGATTATGATTGCTTTGGAAGAACAAGTAGCACTGCAAATTCAGAAGTAACAATAGATATTTTTAACAAACTAAATAAAAATAATTATATTGCAGAAAATATAATTGAGCAATTATATTGCGAAAAATGCAAAAGATTTCTTGCAGATAGATTTGTTGAAGGACAATGTCCTAAATGCAGTTATGAACATGCACGAGGAGACCAGTGCGAAAATTGTGGTAATTTATTGAATGCAACAGAATTAGTATCTCCAAAATGCAAAGTATGCAAATCAAAACCAATAATAAAAAAAAGCAAGCATCTTTTCATCGATCTGCCAAAATTAGAGCCAAAATTAAGAGCATGGATGGACTCTGTCCAATCTTCGTGGTCTGATAATGCAAGAACAATGACTCAGGCATGGATGAAAGAAGGTTTGAAACAAAGATGCATAACAAGAGATTTAAAATGGGGAATACCTGTTCCATTAAAAGGTTTTGAAGGAAAAGTTTTTTATTCCTGGTTTGATGCGCCAATAGGATATATAGGAATAACAAAAGAATGCAGAAAAGACTGGAAAAAATTATGGTTCAACAGAGAAAATGTTAAACTTGTTCAGTTTATGGGCAAAGATAATATTCCATTTCATACAATATTATTCCCTGCGTTTTTGATTGGAACAGATGATGCATATACATTAATGGACGAGATTTCAGTAAATGAATTCCTGAATTATGAAGGAGGACAATTCTCCAAATCAAGAAATGTCGGCGTATTTGGAGATGATGCAAAAAACACAGGAATTTCAGCAGATGTATTCAGGTATTATTTGATGGTCAACAGGCCTGAAAAGCAGGATACAGAATTTATTTGGTCTGATTTCCAGATAAAAAATAATGCAGAACTAGTTGCAGCTCTTGGAAATCTTATTAATAGAACTGTTGTTTTTATACATAATAATTTTGAAGGAAAAATACCCGAAATTAATTTAGAATTAAAAGATAAATCATTTTTAGATGAAGTAAAAAAAATAGAAGAAAATATATGGAACCTTGTTGAATCGCTTAATATAAAAGAAGCATTAAAAGAAATAATGCACATCTCAAGATTAGGAAATCAATATCTGCAAGAAAATGAACCTTGGAAAAATCCGGATGAAAAAAGAAAAGCAACTTCACTTGCAGTGTTAGCAAATCTTGCAAAAGATTTATCTATTTTGATTTATCCATATATGCCTTTAGCATCTATGAAAATTAGAAAACAACTGAATATTGAGTTAAGCAAAGATGCTCTTGATTGGAATGAACTTGGAAAACTTTCATTAAAAGCAGGGCATAAATTAGCTCCTGCAGAATTATTATTTAGAAAAATAGAAGATAAAGAGATTGAAGAATTAAGAGAGAAATTTATAGGAACAAAACAAGTGCGTGATGCAAAATCAAAATTTAAAAAACCACCTGCAATAATAGGAAATCCATTCGATAAACTCCAGTTAAGAGTTGCAAAAATAATAAAAGTTGAAAGACATCCACAGGCAGAGAAATTATACATTGAGCAGATTGAGTTGGGAGATGAGCAAAGACAGATTGTTTCAGGATTAGTTCCTTATTATACAGAAGAAGAGTTATTAGGAAAGAAAGTTGTTGTTGTGACAAATCTTCATCCTGCAAAATTGCGAGGAATAGAAAGCAATGGAATGCTTCTTGCAGCTCAAGAAGGAGATGTTGTAGGATTATTATTAGCAGAAGAATCTGAATTGGGAGATTATGTTTTTGCTGACGAGAAAATAACTGAAAAAAAGATTGATGAGATAAAAAAACTTCCTCAAATCAAAATTGATGAGTTTGCAAAAGTCAATATCGCTGTTAAAAATGGAAAAGTTTTTTTTGATGAAAAAACATTAAAAACAAAACATCAGAAATTAACTGTTGAAAAAGTTAATAATGGTGATGTGAGATAAATATTTAAATAAATTCTCGTTGGAGAGAAACATTTATAAATAACATTATTCAAAATTTATAATTACATTCGTAATGAATTAAAATGGTGGGTGAGTTGAAAAAAAAAACTAGTTTTGAGTTTATTTTTAATAATGTTATCTGTACTTTTGTTTTCTAGTAGTGCGTATGCAAGCATAACTGTAAAAAGCACCACAAATTCTTTAGGTGTTGAAGGATACAGACGAACTTCAGATGTAATTACAATAAACATCACTTCTTCAAATGAATCATTGAGAATTTCAGGAATAGATGGAGTTCCTTTTGATTGTGAAAAAACAGCAGGAAGTTTCAACTGTATAGCGGTATTGGAAGATGAACAAAATAGTCCTTCGGTTTCTTATTTGATAAGCAATGGTCTTGGAGAAGAAACAACTGCTGTTATGAAAATAGATAATTCAATAGGAGATATAACTTATAATATTGAAAATATTGCAGGAAATATAACCCTTACTTATAATGTTGTTGACAGAGGATATGAAAACAACATAGATTGTTCACGAATAAATATGATTGAAGTTTATGATTCAGGGAACAACATTAATGTTTTTGATATTAATTCCTCCTCTTGCATAGCATCAGGATCAGAGATACTTTCAATTACAGATTCAGGAGAAAAAGAATTTTATATTAAAGTTTTTGACAGAGTAGGAAATGAAAAAGAATCAGATATAAAAATAATATTTGTCGATGTGACTCCTCCTGAAGTAAGTAATCTTATGATTCTTTATATGAATAAAGAGCTTACAACAGTTTCAACATCATCTGAATTTAATGTTGATTTTGTTTTTGATGTGTTTGAATCATCTATAAATAAAATTTCTCTGGATATTTCACAATTTCATTCCAATCCTGCTGTTTCTCAGGGATATAAAAATATAGATGTTCCTTTGACAAACTGCATTTTGAATAATTCTGACTCTGAAAATACATTTTATCACTGCACTCTAAAAAATCAAAAAATCAAAATTTCAAAGACAAGCGCAACAGCAATTTTCTATGTTTCTGACAATTATGGGGGGTTAGGAACAGCATCTATAGAAAAAACATTTACAATTGATAATACCAAACCCAATGCAGTCCAGATTGTTTCAGGAAGAGTCAGCTCGACAGGAAAAAGCTACATAAAAGACGGACTTAATAAAATATCAATAAAAGTTGATAAGAATAATTTTGAGACAAGAAGAGTTTATTTCAAAGTTGGAAGCAATGGTCCGTTTAGAGTCATCAATTGCACAGATTCAGAGTGCTTTGCATATGTTCCATTAAAATGCGAATCAGGAAGTTCTATTGATGTATTCATAACAACAATGAATGCAGATTACAGCCAGGATGACGCAGGAAATAAAATGCCTTCTTTCTCTGCCACTATGTATTGCGATAATTCAAAGCCAGAATTTTTGAAGGCTGTTATTTTCGGTAATTATAAAGTTGGAGAAGCATCATTAATTGTTTCAGGTTCACAATTGACTATAATTTCAGAAATTGCTGATGCATATACTGACGAGATAACAGCTTACGCATTTCTTGACAGATTAAAAAATTCATCTGAAAAAGCAAGTTGTGCCAAAGTTTCTGAAGGCAAATTTAATTGCACATGGGTTGTTCCTAATATTATAGAAGGTTATTATACTGCAAACATAAAAATGAATTTCACAGATGTCGCAGGAAATATTGCTGAAAAACAGCAATCTGTTCAAGTCTTAGGTTTTAAATCAGACAATTTAACTCCTTCAAGCCTTGCAATTTATCAGGGAGGAGGATTTCCTTCATCTATAAATAGAGTTGCTTTAGATTTAGCTTTATTAAATGGAATACAATATCCTATTTATGCAAAATATACTTTGACTGCAACCAGTAGTAATGTTAAAGTTCTTTATCAACAAGTCGAGGATTGCTATTATAAAGGAACTGATGGAAAACTTCAAGATGCGTCTATTGCGTTTTCTGATATAAAAGTTCATGATCCTTACCTTGATGTTGGAAATGTAAATAGATTGGATTTAACTTTCGATGCAATTGATGTAAATGCATTGCATGATTCTTTTACAATATTTTGCAATATCTCTGCTTATGTTCAGGAAGGAAACAATGTTTATAGAAAACCACAAATATTAGTTACTGAATCAACATTCACTTTGAAAAATTCTAAACTTGGTGAGCCAGGACAAGCATTTGTTGATAAGATAAAAGAAGTAGAAAATAGAGCTAATAGCACAACATATCAGTGGATAGGTAAATTAAATTCTTGGATAACTACTCTTCAAAGCATTTGTGATGTAAAACAATATTTAGATATGGCAGACCAAGCAGGAGTTGCTATTAAACTTGTAGGTATGGTTACACAATCTATTGATGGTGGTGCAACTAAAAACACGGGCGCATTTTTATCAAATAGTGTTCAAAAAGCAGATGGATTCTTATGGAATAGTAAAGGGGGAAAAGGCACAGGAATATTAAGTGAAGCATGTATGTTTGCGACATGTAGTTTACCATTTCAAGAAGATTTAAAAAAATTTTGGGATTTTGAAACAAAATTAGGAATAACTGCCGTCACTGATAAAATAGGTAAAAGTCAATGGGTGCCAGATGAAACAATGATGAAATTAAGTGAATCTAATTTAAAAAATAGTATGGCAATGTCTACATTAACTCTTTGTTTACCAGGTATGGTGTATAATGCAAATAAATATAGACAAATAGAATGTCAATATCTTTTATGTTTAAAGGAACAATCTGTTTTAGGTTTAGATGTTTCAATTTGTGAACAAGAAAAATCAACTAAACAATGTTCTATTCTTGTTGGAGAAGCATTTGAGTTACCTTTTATGAGATTAGGAAAAAATTTTGCTACAGGAGTATCTTCTGTTGCAAAGTTTGGAATTTCAAAAGGGTTGACAAAAATAGTCGATATGATAATGAGTAAAGTTTTTGCTTGTGCTGATCCAACATCAGATATTTCAACAGCTCTCTGCCAAATTCCACATTCTGTTCAACAATTACTTTCAACAGCACAGGTTGCTAAAAATCAAGGAAGTTTTCATTATGAATCAAAAGTCGATTTTTGCGATGCAGCATTATGTTCGGGTGCTCCCTGTTATAAAAGTTTAAATTTAAATTTGCCAAAAGCACCACTTAATACTGCTAAAACTAAATCTACACAAGTAAGACCATTAGATTATTTAGGAGATGCGGCATATTCCAATCCTGAAAAATCGCAAGAAAATATAAAAAAATGGAATTCTTTTGTCGAACAATGGAACTCAAATTCTCAAAATCCAAGATTGGATAAACTTGAATTAAATGCTAAACCTGGAGAAATCCGAGAATATTATTACGCTAATAAAGATAAATTCAAAGACCAAACAATTCTTATTGAAGAATATGAAGCTCCTGAAGACCCTGATGATTGGCAAAGTGCAAGTTACGAGTATTTAAATCAAGAATTTAAAAAAGCAGATGCGGCATACACTCAATATGTAAATATATTTGATTCAACACAAGGAACATCGAGATCTACAGATATAGAGCAAGCAATGAAGGAAATTCCTGTAGGCGCAGATTTTCCAACAATGAAACAAAAAGCTCAAGAAAAACGAGCCGAAAAAATTGCAACAGCAACAGGACAAAAAGTATATGCATCGTTGGATGAAGCAGCTAACCAAGACAAATGTGCCGTAGATCAAAAATATTCGGTTTATTATTTAGATGAAAATGGAAATTTAATTAAATATGTTATAACTCCTAATGAAAACCCATTTGAACAATCTGTGGATTGTGCTTTCGTTAATTTAAATGATCCTATTTGTGATAAATATGATGAGTTAAAAACAGAAAGAGATACGGCAGAAAGATATGTTAGACAAAAACAAATTTCTCAAGGAATGGATATGGCATTAAGATTTGCGTGGGATGCATTAAATTTAAATGAATATTTAACTTCATCACATCTTATGAAACAATGGTTTGGTGTAGAAAATGATCCATTAACAACAGTTTCAGAAGCATCGGATCCTGAAAGATTTAAAAATAGTTTATGTGCACCAGGCAATATGTTTATTGGTGATGCTGCACAAGGTTATGCATATCAATGTATTGATGGAATTGGTTGTAAAGTTGTTTTAACTTTTGGTGCAGAAAAATTATATTATAATGAAACTCATTATATGTATACTATGGTTTTAATGATGGGACCTGTCGATAAAGATGTAAAATTCAATATAGAATTTACTTGTAATAAAGGAACTATAAAAGGATTTGCTCAAGATAAGCTTCTTTCAAAAGAAAATACTGTGACAATTACTAGAGCATTTTTACGGGATGATGATTGTTCAAAAATCACAATTACGTTTAATGACAAATTCCCTCCTTCAGGAGCAAACAGAGAATCAAGTTTTTGGAGAGAGATTAAACCAGATATTTTTAACACAGGCGCAGTTCCTTCAGGAGAAGATATTTATGGAGATTCATCGTATGGTTCAACAGGCGGAGGCAGAACAACAGGTTCTGGGTTTTTAGAATGAAATCAAGAAGAGCACAGATAACAATATTCATAATCTTGGCAATAATTATCTTATTCACAGTAGCTTTAGTTTTCTATGTTAGGTTGTCTTCATCGAAAATAAAACCTCCTGTAGAACAATTAGAGGTAAATGATGAGATAAAACCAATACAAAATTATGTTACAGAATGCTTATCAACAATATCAAAAGAAGCATTGATTAAGATAGGAAACAACGGAGGATATTCTGAACTAACAGGAATGAAAATTTCCCCTCAATCATATAATTCAGATGTTTTTGTATTCGAACCTCAAAAGATTCCTTATTGGTATTATTTAAAAGATTGCAAAGATTCAGCAATAGGATGTTTGCAGACAAAAAAACCAGCATTATGCCAATCAGGAAAATCATGCGTAATAAATTCAAACGGAAAAACATCAATACAAGAGCAATTAAACAAATATATTGAAAAAGAACTTCCAAATTGCATAAATGATTTTGAACCATTTAAAGACAGGTTTGATATAACTGCAGGAGAAATGAAAGCAGATTCTGTTGTTACAGAAACAGGAGTTTATTTTAAATTAGATTATCCTTTAGATATAACTATAAAATCAACAAATAAAAATTCAAAAGATTTAACTTATTTTGTTACAGAGCACAATGTAAAATTAAAAGAAATGTATGAGCTTGCTGAAGAAATATACAATGCAGAGATGAAATATCATTTCCTTGAAGTTAGCACAATGAATTTGATTGCAGTTTATTCAGATATTGACAGCGAAAAATTACCTCCAACTTCAGGATTAACATTTATCACAGCAAGCACAGAAATGTGGACAAGAAGCAAAGTACAGCAGCAGATGCAGGAAGAAGTTCTCCCATATTTAAACTTCATTCAAATTTTAGGAACAAGAAACGCACAATCAATAATAACTTATGATTCATCTAATTATTCAATATATGCGCAGGGAATTTATAGAAGTATGGAATTTAAGCTATCAAATAGAACATATTTTGATTTAGATGCAAATATAATTTATCCTTACTCAGATATTTATTTGAAAATAGGAAATTCTGAAGTCATTAAACCAGATAGAATGAAATCAGATAGTATAATAATGAAAATGATAGGATTTTTTATGACAGAATATAAATTTAAATATGATATTTCTTATCCTGTTATTGTAAGACTTAATGATCCTGAAGCATTTAATGGCGAAGGATATGAATTTAATTATGCAATGGAAGCAAACATAAGACAGAATGTTCCTGTGAATGGAACAATACAAGTTATAGATTTTGGAGGCATTAAAGGAATTGAACTTGATTCAGAACTTCAAAAAGTCAACAGAACAATAACTATTGAAACAATTGACAAGCACACAAAAGATCCTTTGGAAGGAGTTATAATAACATATCAATGCGGAGAAAGTTTTTTATTGGGACAGACAGAAATTGAAAATGGAAAAGCTGTTTTAAAGGAAAGATTCCCTTATTGTGCTTTAGGTGGCAAAATCATCTATGAAAAACAAGGATATATGGGAAGCTCTGTTGATTACAATAATCCTGAAGGCAGTGATGCAAAATCATTCAAGCTTGAGCTTTGGCCTTTGCAGGAAAAAAATATTGTTGTTTACAAAAGAACACCTTCCAACTTAGATACAATAAGGAAAAAAGGTGCAGGTGCAATATCATTATACAGCACAGCAGTTTCAAATATAACTGATGATGAATCTGTGTTTTTAAGCTTAAACAGACTAAAACAAAATCCTGATGAAACAGATGTTCCTTTAGTTGGATTTACAATGTACCAATCAGAAGATTCAAACATGAAACTTTCTTCTTATGAAGATCAAAAACAAAACATATTGAAACTTTATACAGATGGAACAATTAATGAAACAACTAAAACTCAAATGTTGTTTGACCTTGAATTCATAAAAGATCAGCCGGAAAAAACACTTCCTGTTTCAAACTACAAAATGGATTTTGTGCCGGGAACATATGATGTTGATGCATTTATGATGTACAAAGGAACTATTCATATTCCTGCTGAAACAAGAAAAATATGCATCTTGAAAGTTGTTGTCTGCTTTGATTATGAAGAAATAGATCTGCCTGAACAGACTTTTGATACTTGGGTGAATGGAGGCGCAAAGCTTAATTTCACTTTAACAGAAAGGGATGTTTATTCAGACAAAAGCACTTTAACATTCTATGTTTTAGAACAACCTACACCTTATAATTGGGGGATGCTTGAAAACTATCAAGACATAGAAACATATCAAACAGGCAAACTATTCTTGTTAAAACCAAAATTGGAATAAAAAAGAAAAAAATTAAGTTTTAGGTTTATCTTCTTTCTTTGCTTCGTAACTTAATCCGAAATATTTTGGAGGAGCTTTTTCATGAAATTGTCCTGTTTTAATACTATCTCTTAATTGAAGATAATCTCCATGTTGCAATTTCAAGAATTGGCCTATGCTTTTTATTTTGTATGGGCTGTCTTTTAACTCTTTTTTAACATGTGCTCCTAATTGGTGTTTTTGATATTTGCTGAAATGATGACTTATAAATTTCTGTTTCAATTCGCCAAATGCTTTATCTGCGTGATCTTTTTTTGTTTCATAAAGTACTCTTCTTGCATCGCCAATAGTAGCATCTTCGGATTTTGATAGATGATTTATCAAATTACCCATACCTTCTCCTTTTTGTACATCTTGTCCAGTATATTCGTCATAGAAATGAGCAAGCGTGCTGTGTAACTCTTCTTCCTCTTTTATGTCTTCTACTGCTTTAAGAACTTCCGGAGAAGTTTTTTCAAAGAATTTTTTCATTCCTGCAATAGCAGCCAGTTTAAGTTCTTTGCCTCTTTTACCTATTTTTTCATCATCTTTTCCGAGTTTAGACACTTCTGCTGAAAAAGTTTCATACATTTTGTCAACAGCAGGATAAAAAATATTTAGTAAATAGTGATTTTCGTTTTCCTTTTTCATAAAACCATCATATGCTTTAAAGGAAGATTCTAAGTCTTTAGTATGTTGATTTGCTAATTCATACAAGAAATCATCTATTGATCCAACAGGTTTTTTTTCATCTTTCTTTTCTGCCATTTTGTTCACCTTTATTGATTGTTTTTTATTCTTAAATAGTTATTTTTTTATGAATATTTATTTTCTTATCAAACACATATTTAAATCTTTTGAATTTGTTCCGAATACCAAATCAATATATTTATAAATAAGATTAAATGTATTATAGCATTATTAAAAATCAGGTGATATTATGGCTAAAAAAGTAAAAAAAGAGGTTAGTTCTAAAGATTATTCTAAACCAAATACTTCATATCTTCCTCCAAATGTTTCAGGAATAGATGCGCAGATGCCTACAGACATTCCTGATGAAACTAAAAAGAAGCTTGAAGAAATAAAACATAAATTAGATAAATTCCAGAAAAAAGCAATGGATAAGTTCTCTGATTATATTTTAGGTATTGCTCTTCTTCCGCCTCAAAAAGCAATGAAGGATGAAGAAGGCAATGAAAAACCAGTTGATAAAAACAAAATAAATATTCTCGTTCTCATAGATGATGCAGACAGCCAGAAGATGTCGAAAGAAGAACTAAAAGAAAAATTATCAACAATAATGCAGTCTATGGCTGATGAAGTTGATAAAAACTTGAATATTGAAACAATTATTCTGACAGAAGTCTGGCAATCATGTTATGATGCTAAATATGAATTATTACAGCTTATAGCAATGGCAATGCCTGTTTTTGATAAAGGAATGCTTGCAGCAATCAAGATTGCAGAAGTGCATAAAACAATGGTTTTGCAGAAATTCGAAAAATATATTGTTTCGTATGTTCTTGCAGGCTCTCTTGTTCAGGGAAGAGCAACCCCAAAATCAGATATTGATGTTTATATTGTCATAGATGATACTGATGTCAAAAAGATGACAAGAGCAGAGCTTAAGGATAAACTAAGGGCAATCATCATAGGAATGGGAATTGATGCAGGAAAGATGACTGGTGTTGAGAACAAAATAAACATTCAGGTTTATATTTTGACTGACTTCTGGGAAAGCGTCAAAGAAGCAAATCCAGTTATATTCACATTCTTAAGAGACGGAGTTCCTTTCTATGATAGAGGAATTTTCATGCCTTGGAAACAGCTTTTACAGATGGGAAGAATCAAACCAAGCCCTGAAGCAATTGATATGTTTATGCACTCAGGAGAGCAAATACTTGAGAGAGTACAGTTTAAACTTACAGAGATAGCAACTGAAGATTTTTTCTGGGCAACATTGACACCAACACAAGCAGCAATAATGTTATACGGCTTGCCTCCTCCAACACCTAAAGAAACTCCTCAAGTTGTAAGGGATATTTTTATTAAAAAAGAAAAAATGTTTGAGGAAGAATATGTTCAAATACTAGAGAGAGTCCTTAAGTTAAGAAAAGACATTGAACATGGAGATAAGAAATTTGCAACAGGAAAAGAAATAGACTCTTTAGTTGAAGATTCAAAAAAATATCTTAAAAGACTTAATGAACTTTTCAAACAAATAGATGATCTTAAGGAAAAAGAATCCGTCAAGCACAATTACGAAACTGTTGTTACAATAATAAGAGATATTTTGAAAATGGAAGGAATTGAAAAAGTGTCTGATTTGAAAATGATTGAAACATTTGAAGTAGAATTAATACATAAAGGAATTATACCTGAAAAATTCTTAAGAATGCTTAAAGATATTGTAAAGGCAAAGAAAGATTATAATGCAAACAAGCTTACAAAAACCGAAGTTGACCAAGTTAATAAAGATGCGCATGAATTAATAAGATTTATGGTTGAATATATCCAAAGAAAAAGAGGCAGAGAGCTTGAAAGAGTTAAAATTAGAGTCAAACATGGAAACAAATTCGGAGAAGTTATCATATTAGGCAAAGAAGCATTTATTATTCATGATATAGACAATGAAGAAAAAGATGTTTCAAAAGCAACCCTTACTCCTGAAGGAAATTTCATTAACATAAAGGAAAGCTCGTTGGAAGAGCTTGAAAAAGCATTAATAAAAGTAGAGATTCCTGAAAAAGTATTCATCAAAGAACCAATCTTCGAACATTTGAAGAGTTTGTTTGGCAAAGATGTTGAAATCTTGGTAAATTATTAATTATTTTTTTTTATATTTTTATTCTTAAGTTTATGTGTATTTTTAATCTTATTTCTCGTCCATAAATCAGTTTCACAATCTTTATAAACATATTCTTATTCGCTAAATTAGGGTGATTACATGAAAACAGGATACAAAGTTTTAGATGTTATGACTAATAAACCAATTATTGCTTCTAAAGATCTTTCTATGGGGGATGCTGCAAAATTTATGAAAGAAAAAAGAGTTAATAGTTTGTTGATTATTGAAAACAATTATCCTGTAGGCATAATAACAGATGAAGATTGTGTACGAAAAGTGCTTGCTGAAGGTCTTGATACTAAAAAAACAAAGATAAAAGACATTATGAGCAAAGAATTGATAACAATCCAGCCAAATAAAGACATTTATGATGCATTGCTTTTGATGAGAGATCATGGAATAAGGCAGCTGCCTGTTATTGAAGGCAAAAAACTTATAGGGTTCTTAACATTAAAAGATATTTTGAAAATAGAGCCTGAATTAATAGATTTGCTTGTTGAGCAATATGAAATGGAAAGCAGAAGACCTAGGTTTGATGAACAGGATGTTGATAATATTCTTCCTAAAAAGAAAGAAGGGTTCAAATTTCCTTTTTTCCATAGGTAATTTTTTGATTTTTCATAACTTTTAAAAATAGAGCTATTTCTTCAAATATGTGATAGAAATGACACAAGATACAAAGATTCCTCAGCACATAGCAATAATACTTGACGGAAACAGAAGATTTGCCAAAAAGCTTATGTTTGAGCCTTGGAAAGGCCATGAGTTTGGAGCAAAGAAAGTTGAAAAGCTTGTTGAGTGGTGTATTGAACTGGGAATAAAAGAAATCACTTTGTATGCTTTCTCTATGCAGAATTTCAACAGACCAAAAAAAGAGTTTGATTATTTGATGAATGTTTTTAGGGAAGCGTTTGATAAGTTTTATGATGATGAAAAGATAAATAAATATGAGATAAAAGTGAACGTAATAGGGAGATATGAGCTGTTCCCTAATGATGTTGTAGAAAGAATGAACAAAATAATAGATAAAACAAAAAATAATGATAAATTTACAATAAATTTTGCAATGGCTTATGGTGGAAAAGAAGAGATTGTTGATGCAGTCAAAAAAATAGTTGTTGAAGCAAATAAACACAATATAAACCCAGAACAAATAACAGAAGAATACATCCGGAAAAATCTATATAATGAATCTGAACCTGAGCTAATCATAAGAACAGGCGGTGAGCGAAGAACATCAAATTTCTTAATATGGCAGTCAACTTACTCTGAATGGTTTTTTCTTGAGAAAACATGGCCTGAATTTGAAAAAGAAGATTTGATAAATGTTTTAAAAGAATATTCTGAACGAGAGAGAAGATTTGGAAAATAATGTAGATTAAATTTAATCTCTTTCAGAAAATACATCTGCATGAAATTTATATATTTTGGTTTCAGGAAGCTTCCATGCATCTTTGTCAAGAGATGCTTTTTCGCACAAACATTCTAAAAATTGTTCTTGATTGAATTTCCATTCTGTTGCAACTTGAGGAAGCAATAATCCTGTACTTTCTCCTTTAATTATAAGTCCGTCTTTTCCTATTTCAATTTGTTTAATGTATTCTTCGGAAGTTGCTACTTTTATTAGTCTAGGTATTGTGAGAATAGATATTTCAATTTCTATGTCTTTTAATTCATTTTTTTCTAATGGAGGAAATCTTGAGTCTTCAAATGCAGCTGCTTTTGCTGCTGCAATTATCTGCTCATATAATGGCATGATTGGTTTGACAAAACCTATACATCCTCTTAATTCTTTATTTTTATGCAATGTAACAAAACAGCCTCTTAGCTGAGTAAGATGAGAATATTCTGTTGTATCTGGATCTTCATCCTTAAAAGAACATTCTATTGCTTCTCTCGCAAGCCTTAATAGAAGTTTTTGATTTTTTTTATGCATATATCTATAAATTAAAGCCTCTTTTTATATGTTTTGTATTGTGCTTAGTTGTGCTTAAAAACTAAAAAATGCTTTTAAATAAAGATGATTACTATTAAGTAACAACAAAAACGAAAACTTTATAAATAAGTGCGTGTATTAGATAATATTGAGGGGGTAATTACTATGAAAACAATTAAAAATCCAACAATGAAGCATTTGAATTCAAAATACGATGGGGACTTTTATTCAAAAATATTGAATGGCCCAGTAAAGATAGCTCTTGTTATTGGTTTAACGACAATAGCAGGAATAGGACTTTATTCTGCTTTTAATACTGCGTTTAATACTAATGCAAAAAAATATGAAACAATGGATGCTAGAGTAATTGCATTCAAACAAGCATTGAAAGATTCACGTTCTGATTCTACTATTACTTTACAAAAAGGGCAAAGTTTAGAAGGTATTGCAAATAAATATCTAAATATTCCTCAAAAAGTTCGTAATGATATGGATGAATATAAACTTGTTTTTGAAGAAAAAAATCCTGATGTTAAAGACATTACTCATTTAGTTGCAGGAAAATCTTATGTATTTCCAGGCATAAAACAATCAAGTTTAAATGAGGAAATAAAAAAATATCAGAAAAAATAATTAATTTTTTTATACTTTTATTTTTTTAGCCAGATCTAAGAATTCTTTATTTTTTTTCTGTAATCTTTTTACTGCATCAGAAAGTGCTTTTTTAGGCTCTTTATCGTCTGTTTCAACAATGAATTTAGGAATTCCTATTAAAGGATGTTCAATATTATATGCAGAAACTTTGATGTTTTTATCATTCCATAGCTCTTTTTTCAGGCCGTTGCAGAAAGTATGATCTGTTCCGGGCAGTTCAAAAACAATTCTTTTTTTTGTTGATTCGATTACTTTGATTTCCATGCTAAAAGAAATAATAGTTCATTTATAAATATTTTGTTTATAACAAAATATCTTCGAACAAAGTGAGAAAATATTTCGCACAAGCGAAATAGTTTCGAGCACAGCGAGAAAATATTTCTACTTGTTTAAATTTATTTAGCCTTAAAAACCACAACATTTATATATTACTACGTAGTTACAACACTATTAAAATCAATTTAAGGGGGATAAACACGAAATCAAAATATATCGCATTAATAGCATCAGCATATTTGCTTGCACAATCTGCAGTAGCTGCAGCACCAAACCTTGTTAATTATTTTACCAGTACAAAATTTACACAAGAGGGAGTTGATGAAGGTAAACTTCTTTTAAATCAAAATGAAGAAGAAGTGGGTTTATATTCAATTTCACAAAACAGAATAAGTTTTGCACCTTATGATTCTAATCTTGTGAAGGATAAATTACCTGCTGAATCATTATTCGTGCGTTTGGATTCAACAACAGGAGCATTTAATGCATACATAAAATCAGTAAATGGAGATTCTTCTTTAATAGACTTGTCTGGAAAAGAAAAAAAGAAAGTTCAAAAAACAATAAATGAGATTGTTAAATAATTTCTTTTATTTTTTCTTTTCAATTAACCAGCATCCGACATCAATATACTGAATTCGCTTAGAATGCATCTGCATAGTGTTTTTAAGAGGGAAATTGAATTTCCATAGGTTTCTAGTTATAAAATTCTCAGACGTAATTAGTTTGTCAATAAACACCTTTGTTTCGAATTTATGGAATGTATAGATTTTATTGCTTAATTCCATTGATTTTCTCAGAAAAACAGCGTCTATACTCTTTATTTTAGTGCCAAATGGAGGATTTTGCATTATTAATTCTATTTTATCTTTTCCAAAATCATTTTTCTCAATAAATTCAACATCTTTTAAAATAAACACTGCTTTTTTCATTATGTCCATATTAAATTCATCTTCAACATATTTGATGTTTTCTTTTGCAATCTGCAGTGCTTTGTCATCCACATCAACAAAATAAACTTTTTTTGCTCCAAAAATCAAGCAACCAATGCCCAAAATTCCTGTTCCGCATCCTAAATCCAGGATGATTTTGTCGTCTATATCTTTGTTTAATTTTGCAGATTGGATTATTTCATAAGCTACCTGGCTGTCTGTTATATATTGCTCTAAATGTATCTTGGGATTCTCAAATGTTTTCAGTTTAGATAATATTATTGCTAGGTTCATTGTAATTTATTCCTTATTGCTGTCCATTCGCTTTTTTGATGTGAGTTTCGACACGCAAATTTCCAAGAGGGAAATCGGAACGAAGTGAGGATTCATATTGCAATTACCTGGATGGTTACAGGAACGCAGTGACTGTATTCTTGCTGTCTTGATGTGCTTATTGAATGTCGCTCACCTTAAGGACAGCAATAATTTAATCATCGAAATAATCAGGATCATCTGATCTTATAGTTACATTAGTTGAACTGGATTTATTAAATGTTGTGGAATTTGATTGTTTATAGACGCTGTTTGATGATGAAACTGCATTGCTTTTTGGTTTTATCTCATTGATTTCTTTTATTTTAGCAATACTCATAGGACCACAGCTAATGCATAGAAAAAATGAGCCGTATTTTCCTTGTTTTATGTCGAGATATTCCCCACAGGAACATTTTATTTTATCCATATCTACTTCATCATGTTTATGCTTGACGCACGTCGGAAGATCCTGCCTGTTCATGCATATTGCTCTTTCTCCGCAAAATATGCATGTTTCCTCTCGATAAGCACCATAAACCTTTTTCATCAATGAAGATTTTTTCATTTATTTAAAAAGTATGCTGATTTCATAATATATTTTTGGAAACAACAATCTTTAAAAAGAAACAAGAACTTCTTTATTTTATCGAGGGGGTATGATGGTTAATATTCTTAATATTAAGTCCGACGAGAAATTAAAGCAGGCGTTCAAAAAAATCAAAGAAGAAAGGGACGAGCACAGAGAGAGTATAAATCAACTCACTTCTGAACTTCAGACATCTTTTGAATATATTTCTGATCTGGAAGTTAAATATGAAAAAATTAAAGAGATAACAGATGAACTTCAAATGTTCAAAAATTCAATGCTTCTTAATGATAAAACTCACTTTTCGAATATAGATTTAAGCTTAGATGAACAGAAATTGTTCATAATAATGTATATTTTTGGAGAGAAAGAACCACTTTCATTTAAATTTATAACTCAAAAATTAGGAGCAAACGACATGGTTGTTAAAGCATTATTATCTTCACTTTTAGATAAAAAGGTACCTATTACACGAGAAAAAATAAGTTCAGAGCTTTATTTTAATCTTGATCCAAGATTCAGAGAGCTTCAGACCAAGGAAAACCTTATAAAAATACATGATTCTGTATCAAAAGGAATATATGAAAAGAATCTTAATAATTTCTTTTAATTTTCAATGTTTTTTTAATTTTTAAAGATTTTTACTTGCTTAAAATTGTCAAAAATCACAGATTTTTGAGCATGCTCAGAAATTTTTAATTTCTGACATTTTAGTTCTTAATACTCACTTCTTAATATGCTTTTGTGCTTAATTGATTATTTTTTTAATGTTTTTAATTAAATTTTTTATCTTATTATTTATTCAATTTTTGATGTATTTTTTATTTAAATTTTGTCAAAAATTTTAAATTTTCAAAATTTAATTTTATTAGATTTTTTAATGCTTTTTAATATTGCTCATCCTATATATTGTATATACTATATATTGTTCATACAATAAATATATTTATCGTCGAGAAAATATATAAATTATTGAAAAACAAGAATGATGAAATTTGTTAAAAAATCATCAAAATCATAAACTTTATAAAGTTGGATGTTTTAAGAAAATGATGGCAAAAATCATTAAAAAAACAGCTAAAAAACCTGTAAAAAAAGTGTCAAAAAATACTAAAAAACCATCAAGCTCAAGCTCAAGCACAAAAATCAAAAAACTTGTGCCTAAGTATGTTGATATGAGGGGATTTTTGAGCTTCTTTATATTACATGAGTTGAAATCCTCGTCGCTGTCTGGCGATGATCTGGCAAAATCTGTGGGAAAAAGGAAAGGTTCAAAACTTACAGCAGGCACAATATATCCTGCCTTAAAGAGATTAAGATTGCAAAAATTACTAAAATATAGACGAGAAGGCAGAAAAAAACTGTATTATCTGACAAAAGAAGGAAAAAACGAGCTTGAAGCACTATATAGAACATTTAGTTCATGTTTTTTTGGTCTTAAGAGCCGGCTTAAGTGATAAAAACAAGAGGTTCTTTAACTGCTTATAACATTTAAGCATTAATTATAATTTATAGATATATTTGTTTCAATGCTTATGTGCTTATAATATTTAAGCAATAATCAAAAAATATTGCCTATTTAAAAGCATTAAAAAAACTTATAATATTTAATCAAAAACTAAATATTTCGAATTTATTTAATGTTTTAAAATGCTTATAACATTTAAGCATTAATTAGAAATTATAGATTATTTGAAATGTGCTAAAAACAATAATTTATAAGAATTGATTAAAAGATTTAGGTTTATCTTCTTTCATCATAGATAAAAACAGTTTTTCCTTTTTCATTTCTACCATAATAACTTATGTGTGTATGTCCTCGAGAATCTGTATATATGCTAAATGATTCATAACCTTTTACTTTAGGATGATTTTTTGGTAAGGGTTTTAAATTTCTCCATCCATTTAATGCATTCATATATCTTTCAGAAGATGAAGGAGTATTGGTGCAGTCAGGACTTCTATAAGAGAATGAAAATTGATTGATAGCACATCCACTGAATAAAATTGTGCTTGTGATCGTTAAATATGCTAGATTTTTTAGAGTATTATTTGGTTTTTGTTCTGTTTTTTCACCAAGGACTCTTCCTAACACTTTATTTTCAAGAAATCTATTCTCTAGAACTCTATTTTCAAGTATTCTTCCTTTCAGTATTTTTGATGTAGTTTTTTCATCCCCCATAATAATGTAATGCATAACTTATATTTAAAGTTTACGATTAAGTAGTAATTACAAATATTGTAAAAATACCTTATTTTTGAAAGCTTAAAATATATAAGCATTTATAGAATTTTTTAGTGTTTTATGTTAATAATTGAAAGCTTAAATAGTTTAATCAAAAACTAAAATATTTACTATTTAGAAAGCTTTAAATATTAGTTCGTATAATATACATTATGCGAAGTATTTTGTGCTCAAACAGAAAAGAATAGATAAAACCATCAAAAAAGGTACTCTAAATGCTCAAAAAATTAGAAACTGAAATGAAACTTAGGGGGTTTAGTAAAGAGACTCAAAAAGCATATTTGAGATTTAATGTTTTATTTTTAGATTTTGCAAAAAAACAAGAAAAAGAAATAGATCAGGAAGATATCAAAAATTATCTCGGTTTTTTAATATCTGATAGAAATCTCAATAATTCATCAGTTAGCTTAGCAAAATCTGCATTAAAATATTATTATGATGAAGTATTGCAAAAAAACATAGTTAATTTCAAAGCACCTAAGATTAATAGGGCATTGCCTATTGTTCTGACAAGAGAAGAAATTAAAAAAATGATAAATGCTGCGCCGACAGACAAAACCAAGTTAATTATAGAGTTATTGTATAGTTCAGGCCTCAGAGTATCCGAAATAGCTAATCTAAAGCCAAAAGACCTAGAATTAGAGCAGAAGATAGGTTGGGTAAGACAAGGAAAAGGAGGCAAAGATAGAATGTTTATATTGAGTAATGTTGTTGTTAAACATCTTAATAAGTATTTGACAAATAATTCTAAGAAAACATACTTGTTCAGCAATAATGAGCCATTAACAACAAGAGATATTCAGAAACTCATAAAAAATACTGCTAAACTAGCGGGGATAAACAAAAAAGTCACACCACATAAATTAAGGCATAGTTTTGCAACACATCTTCTTGAAAACGGCACAGACATAAGAATAATACAAGAATTGCTAGGCCACAGCAATCTTCAAACAACCCAAATTTATACTCAAATAAGTTCAGAGCAGAAAAAACGAATTGTGAGTCCATTGGATTCTTTATAGAATATTTTCTGAAAAATTATGGAATGAAGATTAGGGGATTGAAGAAAATTAGTTATTTTTCTGTTTGAACAATTACTTCATAGAATTTTACAAAAAATCCTGCATATGATGTTATTTTTTGTTTCAATGTTGGAGTATTTGTTAATTCCACATATTTTCTTAAATTATCAATAACTTTTATCAATATACTATCATTTTCAACGTTTTTTCCACGATTTATGCTTTGATATATCGAAATAATTGCAATAAATATATCTGATATAATGCAATATTCAATTAGTAAATCATTATAATTAATTAATGCTTGATGTTCTTCTGGAGAATGAGTTATTTCTCCTAAACTTTTAATCGTTGTGCTTAATGTTTTTAAATCCTTCATATTTATTGCGCTATTTTCTTTTTCAATTTCAGCAAATTTTATTCCAAGTTTTAAAATATTCTTATTTAACACTTTTTTATCTTCTGTGTTGTTTCTGTTGATATATGTTCCTACACCATACCAACTTTCAGCATATTTTCTTTTCGTAAATTCTTTTAGATTTTTTATATCTCTACTTAATATGCTCATAATTTTTAATTTAACGGACTTTAGAATTGCTTTTTTATCCTTAATGACATCTAAATGGGCGTTTCTCTTATCAATAAGAGTTGGTGAATTTTTTTGAATCAATTTTAATAACTTATCTAATTCATTGCATTTATTTGAATCAATTTGTTTCATAAACTCATCAAGTTTTGTTATTTTATCATGAATTGTTTTAAAATAAGTTTCTTTTTCTGAATGTGTTAATATTGTTCTTTTTAGGTCTTCATAGAGATTGTTCACTGAAATTACAATACCTATAGAATTTTTCACAGTTTGTATTTCTCGATCTAGTTCATTTTCAATTTGTTTTTCTGCATCTTTTTCCTGTTGTGCTAAATGGGCTATATTTTCAGAATTTTGTGGTTTTTGCAATGGTTGTTCAGGAACAGTAACTGCCCCAGAAGTTGAATTATTTTCTAATTGTTTTAATCTTTCAATTAATCGTGATAGATGTTCTTTTGTCTGATGATTTTCAGTATGTTCTATAGCAAGACTAAACGCACGTATCATTTCTTCTGCTGTTTTTCTTGCAATTGGTTCGTATTTTTGAGTCATTTTTATGGTTTTCTATTAGATGTAATTTTTTCAAAAACTTTGTTTTCATATGTGTTCATATATTCAATCATTTTTTCTAAAGACCTGGGAAGAATGAAAGTATCCGGATTCAAAAAAAGCAAATATTTACCATTGGCTTTTTTAGCTCCTTTATTGCAAGCCAAGCCATAACCAACGTTCTTTTTGTCGTTATCAACCACAATCACTTCAAAGCTGCCCTTTAATTTCTTTAAGGCAGCCAG
>CAZSEK010000009.1:0-25380 GCA_964605945.1 uncultured Methanosarcinales archaeon | reverse complement strand
AGAGCTATATTGATAGCCATATTGATTATAACATTATTGTATTCTTTCAATTTAGTTTTAGCTCAGGACAGTGAATCAATTGACCAAGAACATATATCTATAGATGCTGCAGGGGTTCCTCTTGAAATAGTTTTATTAAGTAATTCAGCAGTTATATTTATAGGCAATTCCTCTCCTTTAAATGAAGGCACTTATTCAATTAGGATCATTAAATCTGAAAATGCCCCAAACATTCCGATAGTGCAATATACAACTAACGATAATTTTGCGCAGAACCCTGTTTCTTTGACAGGTCTGATAACATTTGAAGATGTAAATTTAGGAAATTTTAAAAAATTATCTCTGATGCAATGGATGCTAATAATTGGTTTATTGTTTGCAGTTATTTTAATAATATATTATTTCATCATCATTCCATATAGGGAGAAAAAACACAATCAGGCAGGAAAAAAACAACATAATAAACAGAACATTAACCAGTACAATATAATGCCCTCTACATCAAACACACAAACACAATTACAAACAGCTAAAATCAATGCGCAAGCAAATACAAAAATAAATACAAAAATAAATGCTCTGGAAGAGGAAATATTCATGAACAAACTTATGCACTGCAATACACACATAAATAGGAAAAATTATATGAAATCATATACGCTGTACTGCGATATTATCAAAGGTTTCTATGCCATAAAATTCAGAGAAGAAGAGGCAAAAAAACAGGCAAAAAAACTATTGCGTCACATATATCTTAAACTTATAGCATACAGGAAAATACACGAATGCCACAAACACATTGACAATCAGAACACTATTGCTTTGAAATATGCGTGCATGCATCTTGGAGAATTATCCAAAAATATAGGGGAAGGATTCAAAAAAGAACTGGTTTATTTTGAAGAGACTCTTGAAAAAATAGAAGAAGAAGCATTTTTAGGATACATCGATGTCTCTAAAGAATATTTTATCGATTCTCTCAGATAAGATGATTGTATGCAAGGTTAACGGGATTTTTAAAAGAGGATGAGATGGGATTTTTTGATTTTTTCAAAATTAACAGAAAAAAAGAAATAAACTTAATTTGCTTTGATTTAGATAACACTTTAGAAGATTATGGTGCTGCCGAGTCAGAAACAGAGGCCCATGTTGCAGAATTCATAAACAAAAAAATAAAAATAATTTCTAAAAAGAAAAAAACTTCAATAAGAGCAATTGATATTTTGAATATTTTTAATGAAGTGAAGCATTTGCATTTGCATCATGCTCTGAAACCTGAAGAATTTTCTCGAGCATTATGGTTGAAAAAAACAATAGAAAAATTAAATATAGACGAGAAAATAAAAAATAAATTTTTGAATCAAAAAGAACTTGAAAAATTAGAAAAATATTATTGGGATTATATGACGCCCAGATTAAAATTATTTCCAAATTCTGCAAAACTCCTCGATGAATTAAAGAAAACAGGAAAATATAAACTTGCATTATTGACAGATTCAGACGGAAAAAAAGAATTTAAAATACATAGAATTAATTTTCTAGACTTGGAAAAATATTTTGATTATATTATAACAACGGATATTACAGGAATAAACAAACCAGCAATAGAAAATTTTGAATATCTTTTAAAAATATCTAGTGTCGAGGGAAAAAACTGCATGATGGTTGGCGATCATCCTGAAGTTGATTTAATTAATGCGAAAAAAATGAATTTCTCAACTGTGTGGACAAAAGAACACATCAAAACAGACCAGCATTTGAATTATGTTGATTATGAAATTAATGATATAATCGAAGTTCTGGATGTTTTGAAAAAGTTATAACTTTTTCAAGTTTTGAAAAAAATATGATTTTTTTCAAGTGTTGAAGAAATAAGGACAGAAATAATTTTTTATATTTATTCATTAACAACAATCAATTTTCTCGACTTGGAAATATAATTCAAGAGTTTTCCATCTTTTAATTTTCCACATCCAAGAATATCTTCGTGATCTGTTTTTTCGTTGAGATATTTGACGATGAGAAATCCTTTTTTAATTTCATCATTTGATTTTTCGTCATCTTTATTTTCATTTTCTTTGATTTCAAAATCATTTATGTCATTCCCTTTAACCCATTCGCTCATTTGTTCTCTGTTTAGAAAAACAATATTCTTTTTTGCTGTTTTTCCGACGAGCTGTGCGCCTTCAATGCTTAATCTTATTGTTTCTTTGTATAATTCTCCAAAGTACATTCCTAATGAATCAATCCTTAGCTCGTCGAGATTTATTAATTCAACATCTTTTGTAAGAATGTAAAGTTTATTTTCTTTATTCATCAGAAAGATATATTCTAATTCGTTTTTCCTGATTTCAAAGCCAAATTGCTCCTCTAATTTCTCAAGAATGTGTTTTATTTCTTTGCTGTTTAATATTTTTAGGTTTTGCATAAATTTTTACCTTTTTTGTCGTCCATTCTGTTTAAGCGCAGCCATCTTTCGCTTATTTAATGTTTTATAGATATCGTCATTCCTATTGCAATTTCCTGACGATATTGATGTTAATTTGAAAGGCGCTCACTTTGGATGGCGGCGCTTTTATCTATTGTGCTATCTATACGCCCCAAACCGGATTTGTTTTTCTCATGAGTTCTGCAATTTCTTTTAATAATGCAGTTTCTTCTCTTGATAGATATTTTGTAAGTTTTTTTAATTTTCTAAAATCTGCTTCTGGAATTGCTGAATAGAAAATATCTCCTTCTGCAATTTGCCTTCCAACAGTAAGGCCTGGAAGAGATAATGCAACTTGCTCTTTTTGTTTTGCAAGACTTACAGATTCTTTTTCTTTTTGTATTGCTTTGATATTTGTTAAAACAATTCCGTCTTCTTTCATTATATTCATTCCTGGTTTTGCTTCACCAATTAAAATTTCTGCACCTATTACTGCAGGATTATTGACTCTAAATGTGTAATTTCTTAAATATTCTATTTTGCATGGTTTAGTTAGTCCTTCTAATTCTTTTTGCTCAATTTTTTTTCTTTCATTTTCTTTCCATGATTCATATTCGTCGAGCAATTTATAGATTACGTTATTTGTGATTATTTTTACTTTTTCATTTTTCAAATTATCATCTAAAGAAATATTAAATCCTAAAATTGTAGATTCAAGAGGATCTCTTTCAAAATTTGATTCTGCATCTGAAATATCTTTTTTGGATATTTTTCCTATTGATGCTCTTCTTATTTTTATTCCTTTGTCTCTGAATAATTTTATCATTGCTTCAAGACTTCCTATTGTATCTGCTTTTATTACAATTCCTTCTGCATCTGTTTCAATTATTACTTCTTCAATTTCTTTTTGCACAGATTGTTTTGCTTCCTCAATATCTTGTTCGGAGCTTTTAGCTGGAAGAGAAATAAACGGCATGCCTGCAATTGCAGTTTCAATATCTTGTGCAGAAATTCTTACGCCTGTTGCAGCATTTGCCTCTTTTATTGAGGAGAATTTTGTTTTTTTGTCTCGCATATCACTTAGTGCTTTTGGTTCAAATAATGCTTTTACTTTTGTGACAATAGGAGTTTCAAGTCCCCCAATTATTAAAATATCATTAACTCGTATTATTCCATCATAAATTATTCCATCAAGGCATATTCCTATTCCTTCTGCTGTTTTTATCTCAAGAATAGTTCCTTTTGCTTTTGCATTTTCCTGCAAATCGCATTTTAAATTATTTTCAAGATATCTTTGTGTAAGTCCTGTTAAAATCATCAATAATTCAGGTAGTCCTATTCCTGTTTTTGCAGAGCAAGGAACAAGCGCAAGCTGTTTTCCAAAATCACATCTGTCAAATCTTTCTGATTCCATGCCGAATTTTTCTGATATGTATCCGACGATGTTGTATAATTTTGCTTCAATTTCTTGTGTTATCTCAAATCTTTGTGCATTTAAATTATCCATTAATGAATGTCCTTTTAACTCTTCTTTAACATTAAACCCATTTACTAAGTCTATTTTGTTTAATGCAATTACAAAAGGAGTTTTTGATGATTTTAATATTTCAAATGCTTCTATTGTTTGAGGTTTGAATCCTTCATTAATATCAATGACGAGAATTGCAATATCTGCAAGGCTTCCTCCTCTTTTTCTTAAACTTGTAAATGCTTCGTGTCCAGGAGTATCTATGAAAAGAAGTCCGGGAATTTTATATTCCATTTTAACATTTAGACAAGAACATAATTTTTGTATTATGTGCAAAGGAACAATTGATGCTCCAATTGCCTGGGTTATTGCGCCTGCTTCATTATCTACAATAGAGCTGTTTCTAATTCTATCTAATAAACTTGATTTTCCATGGTCAACATGACCGAGCACTGAAATAATGGGCGATCTGCATGTGTGGATTTCCATAATAGTTGAAACTAAACCTATCTTTTAAATATTTCGCTATTTGCGAAAGTCCCAAAGGGAAATTCGAACAACGTGAGAATTAGTTTGGAACATAGTGATAAAATGTTGTTGTTTTATTAAATGATTTCAGCGTCGCCCTAAGTGAGCGATATTCTATAAATACAATAAATACGCAAAGAACTTGGTCATTACATTCCCAATCCACTCTGTGGAATTGCAATATGAATTTCGATGTCAATTAAACACTCGGAAATGTTATGCATTTCCGGTGTGCAGAAAATTCATAGAATTTTCAAGCATAATTCAATGAGCGAAAGGCTGCGCTGAAAATTTAAAATATTTTTTGTGCTTATGAAATAAAAACATTTATAAACTTCTGTTCTCAAGAATTAGTTAAGTAGTATCGTGAACTGATGTGAGGGAATTTTTCACATTCAGTTTAATATAAATTGATATTTAAAAATAATTAAACCAGGGGTGGTTAGATGGCAAACAAAGCAAAAACACACAAAATAAATTCTAATAAAAAAACACACAATAAACCAAAACACGAACATAAGTCTCTTGAAAAAAAAATAGAGCACACACATCATCCTGTGCATCATGAGAAAACAAATCTTAATTTCATGTTAGTTATGCTTGTAGCTGTTGTTGCCCTTGTATCCATAATCGTCATGATTGTCGGAACCACCCAAATGAGATCAACAGATGCAACAGATAATACAGGTCAAGTTTATTTGGCTTCAAGTCAAGCTAATGTGAATTTAGCAGGAACACAATCAACTTTTTTAGGCACTCCTGGTGAAATTTACAAAGGAGAATCATTCACAGCAATTTTATTTATTTCAGAAGGAACTGCACCCTATACAATAACTTCTGTTGATTGTGGAAATGGAATCGTAACATATCCTAATGTTGTTTTGTCGACAAATACTGCTCAATATAATACTGCATGTAGTTTTACTCAAACAGACACATACACAATTGAAATTAAGGGTCATGATAGTACTGTAAGATCTTATGAACAATGTAGTGATGTTGCTGTAACTGCAAATGTTCCTGGTCAAACATGCACAACAACAGAAAGTTCTTCTCCTAAATCATTTACAGCAACATGGACTGTAAAGGTTGTTGAAAAAGCAACAACTGCTAAAGAATTAACTGCAACAATAAATATTAATGAAAATGCAAGAAAAATCAAAAAAGGAGGAAATGTTCCTGTTTTTGTTATGGTTAGCGGAGGAGTGCCTCCATATACTGTCGAATTATATTGTGGAAATGAAGTTATTAATATGAATGGACAACAAGTTGAAAGAAACATGATGTATAGAGGAACATGCACATACGATGCGACTGGAAATTTTACTATTTACGCAAAAGTTTATGATAAATCTTCGTCAATTGCAGCAACTGCAAAAGTTACAGGAGTATTAACAACAGAACAAATAGAAATAGAAGTTGTTGAAGATGAGTTGGGAACAGCAATTACATGTCCTTCATTAGTGCCTCCCAATCCAGAAGTATTTTGTCCGGGAGGGGTAATAGTTCCAACTTATATTGATAATTGTGTTATGGGTTACACATGTACATATCCTACACCAGTTGCTAGACTTTCAACAAATACAGATGCAATAACAGTAGGACAATCTGTAACATTCACTTTATCTTTCTATGGAGGAGTTGCACCATATCACGACATTACATTATATTGTGGAGATGGAACATCAAAGCCATTAGCAAGCACATCAACTACAACAACAGGATCATGCTTATATACAACAGCAAATACATATACTGCTTATGCAATTGGTTATGATAGTTTAGGAACAGTATCTCGACTAACTGCAGACGTAATTGGACTAAGAAACATCAAGCTTACTTCAAATGATGTTACAATAACAGTTACAAAATCAGTTCCAACTGCAACATTAACAGCATCAGCAACTTCAATAACAGAAGGAAATTTCATTACATTTACAGCCACATTTACAGGAGGAGTTGCTCCATATCATGATGTAATTTTTTATTGCGGAGATGAAACTACTGGAACAATAACTTCTGCTGGTGGAACGGGAGGAGGTTCAAGTGGAGGAGATTCTTCTGAAAAGGAAATATATATTGCAACTTGTACATATGCAACAGCAAACACATATACTGCTTATGCAATAGGTTATGACAGCGCAGGAGCAATTTCTAAGGTAACTGCTGAAGTCATAGGTTTTAAAAATGTAAAAATACAATCAAACAATGTTATAATAACAGTTACAGAACAGGAGTTTTTAGTTCAACTAAATATGCCTTCTTTAGGTTATTTAGATGAAGTTGTCTCTGTTTCAGCAAATGTTGAAGGAGGAGTTTGGCCATATACTTTACTTCAATTTACATGCGGAAATGAAAATTGTCCTACACTTACTCCTATTTATTGTAAATTTGGAGAGTTGATTTATTATGAAGCAGATTCAAATGGATGCCCAGTAAATCCTGTTTGTGAAAAATTTGTGGAAAATGTGAATGCATATGTTATTGGTGATGACGGAGATTCAACAGAACCAGTAGGTCGTTTTAGTAAACAATGTATATATTCTCAAATAGGAGATTATGTTGTAACAGTCAGTGTGCAAGATGCAGAAGGAGTTATCAAAACAACAACATCAGAAATAACAATTGTTCCTCAAATACTACGTGCAACACTAATAGCACCATCAACAGCAATAATTAATGAAGAAGCATTAGTTACTGTTAATGCATTGGGTGGAGTAGAACCATACAAATACAAAATATTGTGTGGCAATGAAGATACAAAAATACATACAAGAGCAACAGCAGAAGTTGTTTATGTTCCATATACAACATCAAACACAAAAACATGTATTTATGACAAAACAGGAACATATCTAATTACAGCTTATGTTATAGATACTGCAAATGCATTTGTTACTGTTAACACTCAAATACTTGTTGTAAATCCAATCATAGCAACACTGGTTCAAGATTATGTTGAAACAGAGAATCAGGGCAGAGGCCAAAAAGTAACTTTCAATTTAACAATTGCAGGAGGCATATCTCCTTATGCAGGAGTCACTTTGATTTGCGGAAATGGAGAAGAAGTTCCTTTAGTTAACGGAACTACACTTGGTTTGAATACTTTATTTATTGAAGCATGCCATTATAATTTATCAGATGGTATAACAACATATGCTATATTTGCAAGAGGAACAGATACTGCACCTGTACCTAATTTATTTATTTCAAACAATTTGACTTTTACAGAAGAAACTGAAGTTCAACCACCAGATGTAGAAGAAGATACACACCGCGGAGGAGGCGGTGGAGGAGGAACAACATATTGTACTCCTTCATGGACATGTACTGAATGGTCAACAATATGCATGAATACTGAATTAACAAGAATTTGTACAGATAAATACAATTGTGGCTCAATATTCAATAAACCAATAGAAACTTTATATTGCAGCAAGACATCAACTACCACATCAGCACAAGCTCAGACAGATACAGGAAATGATGCTCAGTCTGGAGATACTCAGAAGCTTTCACAAGCAGAAATAGAACAGGCAAAAGCAAAATCTGCAATATGGTCTATCTTGATATTAGCAATTGTAATTGCATGTGTTTTGGGGATATATTTTGCTTTCATAAGACCCCATCATGAAGCAATGTATTCAGAAACAGAAAGAAAACTTGAAGATTGGGTATCTGCAGAAGAAACACAAGGATATGGAAAAGGCCAGTTGAAAGAATTCCTTGTTAAGAAAGGCTATCCTGAAAAAGATATTGATTCTGCAATCAAAAGAGCAAGACCAAAAGCAAAAGCCAAATAAATTGGCTTAATTTTTTTATTTTAATTTTTATTTCTTGTATTTTTATTCTTATCGTTATAACAACTTTTTTAAACTCAATTCTTTTTCTTGATGTATGAATACTGTAGAAAATAACGCACAAAACATCATACAGGAAGGCAAGGCAAAATTCTGTGCTTCGCAAGATAAAAAAGGAAAAATATCAAAAGAGCTTGAAGTATTCTACAATCCTGTAATGAAATTCAATAGAGATGTTTCTATTCTTTTGCTAAATTCCCTGAAAAAAGAAAAAATGCAGATTGCAGACATTATGGCAGGCTCAGGCGTAAGAAGCTTAAGATTTTTGCTTGAACTAAAAAAAGGAGTCATGCAATCTTTGGTTGTTAATGATTATATGGATGGATTTATTCACTTATTTGAAAACAATCTTAAACTCAATGAAGTTGAAAAAATACACAAACCCCACGCTATTATTGTAGCACAAGAAGATGCAAACAAACTTCTATTAAATTCAACTGGTTTTGATTATATTGATATTGATCCGTTTGGAAGCCCAAATGATTTTTTAAATAATGCAATATTCAGATTAGCAAGAAATGGAATTTTGGCAGTCACAGCAACAGACACAGCACCTTTAGCAGGAACTTATTTAGATGTTTGCGCAAGAAAATATTGGGCAAAACCATTAAGAAACAGTTTGATGCATGAGATTGGTTTAAGAATTCTTATCAGGAAAGTTCAGCTCATTGGAACACAGCATGAGAAAGCATTAACACCTATTTATTCTTATTTCAAAGACCATTATTTCAGAATATTTTTCAAATGCGAGAAATCAAAAACAAAATGTGATGAAATATTAAAACAGCACAAATATTTTTTATACTGCCCAAAATGCATGAATTTTTCTGTTTCAAATAAAAATCATAAGATGTGTGATGTATGTAATAATGAATCAAGCATGGATTTTGCAGGTCCATTATGGACAGGAAGTCTTTATGATGATGCTCTTGCTAATTCAATATTAAAAGCAAACAAAGAAAAATCAAATGAAACTTTTTTAAGAACAATTTGCAATGAATCCAAGCTTAATTTTATTGGATTTTATGATGTTCATGAATTAGCCAAAAAACATAAGTTGCAAGTTCCTTCTTTTGAAAGTTTGATAAACAAAATACAGAAAAAAAAACATCTTGTTTCAAGAACGCATTTCTCTGATTTAGGCATAAAAACAAATATGCCTTTAAATGAATTTGTAGACTTGATGAAAGAAAAATAAATTCAAAAATAAAGAAATTCAGTATTATTTATCCTAATGCTCTTCTGACATCAATTACTTCAACGCTTTGAACTTCAGGGATTTCTTGAAGCTCTTTTTCCAAAGGTTCTGTGTCTCCTTTCTTCTCGTCCATCATGAACATGATGTCGACTGCCTTCAGGCCGAATGCGATAGGAGTTATTGTAACTTTCTTTTGCCTTTCATCTGAATAAGCAGTAATTAATTTCATTGCTTCATCTTCTATCTTTTTTAAATCTGCTTCTACGCTTTCAGGCATGATTCTCATTGTTATTATTGCATTTCCCATTTTAATTAACTCCAAATCATAATATATATATATATATATATTGTGATTAATTTGGACCTTCAAAGCCGCATTCAGGGCATTTGTATTTTGCTATAATTTCTCTGCATTTTGCGCATCTTATTATTTCCTGTTTTCCGCAGTTTGGGCATAAAAATTTAACAGATCCTTTGTTGTTTGTCATTGAAGTTTTACATGTTGTACATTTTATATTATCCATATTATCACCGTATTATTTGGAATTTTAGGGTATTTATAAATATTATGGTATGTTTATTAATAAAGATATGAATATTTTACTCCTTTAAATCAATCTTATGCAGAAGTTCAATATCTTTTTTGATTTTGTCAATGACTGCTTTTGTTGCTTTAGCACCTTCTTCTATGGTTTCTTTTAAGTGTTTAAAGTCAAATGTTCCAATATTATTGACGTTTGGTTCTATTAAGATGTGTTTTTTGTAGCAATGAGCAAGTGTTTCTTCAACTAATTTATGCTGCATCATGGCCATTGATTGCACAACAACATCTTTAAGGCCGGATTTTTCAGTTATGTTTAGTTTAAGTTCAGAAACATCAACAAGTATAAGATAATCAACATCATGCAATGATTGGAAAGGCAAAGGATTTGCAAATCCCCCATCAATGTACATTTTTCCATTTATTCTTTTCACAGAAAATACCCCTGGGAATGACATGGATGCTCTTAATGCAGGCAAAAGCTTGCCTTTTGTGAATACCATTTCTTTTTCAGAGTTTATATCCACTGCATTAACATGAAGATGTATTATCAAATCCTCAAAATTTTCTTTTTTCAAATATTTTTTTATATATTTTTCTATTTTTTCTCCTTTTGCAAGTCCTGTGCTTGGAATAGGCAGGGAGAAATCAAAAACATCATTGATTCCTTTTATTGTTAAAGCCTGTTTTTCAATTTCATAAGGGTTTTGATCAGTGCAATAACACGCACCAAACAATGCACCGATGCTGCATCCTGAAATAGCACTTATTTTTATTCCATTATCTGTTAAAACCTTAAGAACTCCAATATGTGCAAAACCTCTTGCTCCTCCACCGCTTAATACTAATCCAATTTTGACCATAGTTACTCCGATTTTATTATTATTTTTAGCGTCGCCCTAAGTGAGCGATATGTTCACTTAGTTCTCATAACCCTCTGGGTTATTCTTTCTCATAATCCATATCGCAAGGAATTCTCACTTGCGTTCTAATTTCCCTCTGGGAAAATTGCAATAGGAATCCTCACTTCGTTCCGATTTCCCTCTGGGAAATTTGCGATTTCGAATCAATAATCCGATGAGCGAAAGGCTGTGCTAAAAATCTCAATTTTATAATCCTATTAACTTCCATAATCCTGAAAATATGTGGAATCCATCAAACATTGGGATTGGAAGCATGTTGAAAATGAATAAAAACATATTTATTGTTTTTGTCAGATGCCAAAAATAAACATATTTTGGGTTCATTCTTTTGTTTGTTTTCAAAACAATCAATGCAGTCATCCATAAGATGAAATTAAGGAATGGACCTGCAAATGCTGTAAGGGTGTGCTGTAAAATAGTTGCATTTCCAACAATAGATACATAAGCAGGAACAAAAAATAAAAATGGAAAGCTAATCAATCTTAAAACTATTCCTATTAATAACCAAGAATATGCTGCATGAAATTCTGCCGAAAGGCCGAATGAAATTGCAGTTATCTTATGAGCCAATTCATGAAATAATATTGCTGGCGCAACAACCATGCACGCAAACCAAAATGCATGCCAGTCAAATCTTGTTGTTTTTCTTAAATATTTATCTAAAATATCTTCTTTTTGAGATCCTTTATGTGTTTTTGGCTTGAATATCTTCATGAATATGAATCCTATTGCTGCAATCATTATTGCCATATCCAGAATTTCGTATGGTGTTAAGAACATTTTAAGTTAGTTATATTATTTATTAAGACTATTATTCAATTTGATTGATTTTATTTATTAAGTTTTCAACTCTGCGAAGATATGTATTTATATTAAGATTAGCATCTCCTTCATACTCGTATTCTGCTTCTTTTATTTTTCTTAATTTTGTATGAAGACCGGTTAAATAATCAAGCATATCTGCTTTGTTTGAAGAATTTATTTTATTTTCCTTGATATTTTTTTCTAATTCATTTAAATTCTGTTCTTCAACCAAGCTTAATTCGAATTCTTCGTATACTTTCTTTTTTAGAACACTATCTGATGGTCGATATTCATCTTCCCTTTTTATTTCATCATCACGCATTTTTAGGAATTTATTATTTTTTCAACAATCCGAGCTCTTTTCTCACGCAATATGCGATAAAATCTTCTCTTGTTTCAAATTTCGAATCTGTTTTTGCTTTCTTGTCAACTAATTTGTTTAAATCCACATTATCTTCTTGCATAAATTTCATGTTTTCACCTCAAATTTTTTAAATTTTAATATTGCTGTCCATTCGCTCTTTCGAATATTATTTTGTTACAGCAATTGTCATTTCATTCCAATTTCCCGCTGGGAAATTCATATTGCAATTTCTCAAAGTTTTCTTTGAGATTACGAATGTAATGAGTTTATTCTTGCTGTCTTAATGTGTTTTTTGAATGTCGCTCACCTTAAGGACAACAATATTAATATGTGTTATTCATATATCCAAATTCGTGACTTCTTTTGCATGAGTTTCTATGAACTCTCTTCTTGGGGCAACTTCATCACCCATTAATGTTTCAAAAATATGGTCTGCTTCAACAGCATCTTCTATTGTTACTCTTTTTAATGTTCTTGTTTCAGGATTCATTGTTGTTTCCCATAGTTGATCAGGATTCATCTCTCCAAGACCTTTGTATCTTTGAATAGAAACATCAGTCCCTATTTTTGCAAGTAACTCATCTTTTTCTTTATCTGATAAGCAATAATATTTCTGGTTTCCTTTCTTGATAAGATAAAGAGGAGGCTGTGCAAGATAGATATATCCTGCTTCAATTAATGGTTTCATATATCTATAGATTAATGTAAGCATTAATGTTCTTATGTGGCTTCCATCTACATCAGAATCTGCCATGATTATTATTTTATGATATCTTGCTTTTACTATATTGAAATCTTCAGCAATTCCTGTTCCTAATGCAGTGATTATTGTTCCGATTTCCTGGCTTGCAATGACTTTTGCCAATCTTGCTTTTTCAACATTTAATATTTTTCCTTTCATTGGAAGTATTGCCTGGAAATGTCTTTTTCTTCCCTGTTTGGCTGAACCGCCGGCTGAATCTCCCTCGACAATGAATATTTCTGATTTTGCAGGATCTTTTTCAGAGCAGTCTGCAAGTTTTCCTGGTAATGTTGAGAATTCTAGTGCTGATTTTCTTCTAGTAAGCTCTCTTGCTTTTCTTGCAGCTTCTCTTGCTTTTGCAGCAAGAAGCGATTTTTGTATTATTGAAACAGCTGTTTTTGGATTTTCCTCGAGATAAGTTCCTAAAGCAGAACTTACGAGGCTGTCTACAATTCCTTTAACTTCTGAATTTCCTAATTTGGTTTTTGTCTGTCCTTCAAATTGAGGATCAGGAACTTTAACAGAAATAATTGCGGATAATCCCTCTCTTACATCGTCGCTTGATAGTTTTATCTCTTCTTTGTTCATGATGTTTTTTGGATTTTTTTCAATATAATTATTAATTGTTCTTGTTAATGCGGTTTTGAAACCAACAAGATGAGTTCCTCCCTCGACTGTATTGATGTTGTTTACAAAGGAATATACATTTTCGTTGAAGCTTTCTGAATATTGCAATGCAACCTCTACCTCTATTTTGTCTTTTGCTTTCTTTATGTATACTGGAAGATGAATGACGTTTTTGTTTTTGTTCAGGTATTCAACGAAACTCATTATTCCACCCTCATAATAAAATTCTTTTGCCTTTACTTTAACATTTCCCTCTGTGTCTTTTTCATTTTCTTCTATTCTTTGGTCTTTTAATGTTATTTTAAGTCCTCTATTGAGAAATGCAAGCTCTCTTAATCTATTTTCAAGAATTGTGAAATCAAATATTGTTTCTGTAAATATAGAATCATCAGGCCAGAATTGTATTGTCGTGCCTGTTTCTTTTATATCGCAAGTTCCTTTTATTTCTAATTTTGTTGCAGGTATTCCGCATTTATATTCTTGATAGTGCAATTTTCCGTCTTTTTTGACAGTTATGTGCAGTGATTTTGAAAGTGCAGAAACAACACTTAATCCTACTCCGTGCAGTCCTCCTGAAACTTTGTATGTATTTTTGTCGAATTTTCCTCCTGCATGGAGTTTTGTCATGACAACTTCAAGCGCAGACATATTGTATTTTGGATGCATATCAACAGGAATTCCTCTTCCATTGTCAGAAACAAGTATTGAATTATCTGCATTAATGGTAACATTGATTTCAGTGCAGAATCCTGCAAGAGCTTCATCTACTGCATTATCAACAATTTCATAAACCATGTGATGCAATCCTCGAGAAGAAGTGCTTCCAATGTACATTGATGGTCTTTTTCTTACAGCATCTAGACCTCCTAAAACAACAATGTGGGATGCATCATAATTATTATTATTGATGTTTTTGTTAAACTCTTTAGTTGATTCTATTTTGCTATCTGTATTGGATTCTGTTTTATCTTTATTTTCTATTTTTTCATCTACCATTATTTCACCAATATATTTATCAATATTGTCTATCAATATCTATCGTCTAAAAGGTATAATAGACTAGAATGATTTTTGATTTATAAATATTGCGCTATTGTGAAATAGTTTGGAACGATGAGTGACAAAACTTTATTGTTGCGTTTTTGGCTTTTTTCCGACGAGAAAACAATATCTATGCAAAAAAATCAAGATCAAATAATTGTTTAAATTGATGCAAAAAATAGCAGTTATTGCAGAAATATTGAAAATTATGCAGCAAATTGAAAAATATTTTAAAAATATTGCAAAAACATTGAAAAATATTGAACTAATAATAAAAAGTTCATAAAAAATAATTTTTTAAAAGAAAAAATAATAAAAAATAATAAAAAATAAACAAAAACTAATAAAAACTAAACAAAAATAAATGAAAAATAATAAAAATTAAATAAAAAATAAACAAAATTAATAAAAATATCTTCCGACGAGAAAATCAGAAAAAATAAAAAAATACGCTTCAAATTTTGTTTTGTCGTCTAAAACGTAAATAAGAAACTATTTAAATAAGTTCTCTTATAATTTAAATATAATAAAAATCAATAATCGATTTTTGTTTGAAATACAAAAAATAACTTAAAAAAACAAAATAACTAACCTTAAAAAAACAAAATAACTAACAATAAATAAACAAAAATGTTTTCATTCATAAAAAATCTATTGACACAATCAATAATTGGAAAAAAATCCAAAGTGAAGTTTAGATTCATTCTATCGCAAGTTTTATTACAGTTTTCGGGTGATTTTTGATGAAAGTTGCAATTTTATCTAACATATTTAAGCAAAAAGACAGCTATGTGGAAGTTGAAGAGGATCTTGCTGCAGTAGGAAACGCAGTTAAAAAAATTCTTGAAGATGCAGGCCACGAAGCAATTTTCTTTGATGTTAATGAAAAGACTTTTGAAGCATTAAGACGATCAAAAATCGATGTCGCATTTAATGTCTGTGAAAGATTTAACGGAAGCAGTTTGTTTGAACCACATATAGCGTCGATGTTAGAATTATTAAATATTCCATATACTGGTTCAGGTCCATTGACTCTTGCAACATGCATAAACAAAGCAAGAGTAAAAGAAATCCTTATGCACCACGGAATATTAACTCCTAATTATCAAGTATTCTATTCAAGAAATAAAAAACTAGATTCTGAATTGAATTTTCCTTTGATTGTAAAGCCTGTATGCATGGATAATAGCATAGGAATAACTAATGATTCTGTCGTGCATAATGAAGAAGAGCTTAGAAGCAAAGTAGGATTTATATTAAGAACATATGATCAACCTGCATTGGTTGAAGAATATATAGAGGGTAGAGAAATAACTGTTGGAGTTTTAGGAAATGGAAAAACTGCAAGTGTGCTTCCTATAGCAGAAGCTATTTTCACAGATTTGCCTGAAGGATATAATAAAATATTAAGTTATGATGCTAAATGGTATAAAACAACAAAAATATCAAGAGATACTCCCTTAGAGTGTCCTGCTAATATTCCTAAATATCAAGAATACAGAATAAAAAGAACTGCATTGCAAGTTTACAGCATATTGGGGTGCAGAGATTATGGAAGAGTTGATTTCAGATTAAGCAAAGAAGGGGTTCCTTATGTTTTAGAAATGAATCCCAATCCTGGATTAAGTCCACTTATTGTTGAAGATGTTATCCCTGATTTCATACCCTCTGCAGCAAAAATCTTTGGTTTAGATTATGATAAATTAATATTGAGAATATTTGAAGATGCATTGGACAGGCATAATATGACTATAAAAGTTATGCCCTCAATGAAATCTCTTTCAGGCAAAGATAATAAAGAAAAAGAGATACTAAAAGATATTTCTACTGAAGAAAAAGAAAAAACTATTAAAGTTGAGCCTGACTTGGTTTTTTAGTGGGGATTTTACATTTTATTGAAAAATATTAAGGGGAAAGTATGGAAGTCATTTCTGATGTTTTAATTCATAAAGAGCTAGTAAAAAAAATTCTTGATAAGCATGGATGTGCAGCAGAACATCAGTTTTATTGTTATTTCTATAATCGTGAACAGGGTCAGAAAGATTTTATATTTAAATTTGAAGATGATTCTGCTATTCTTGCTTTTTATGAAGAAAAAAACAAAGAATGGGAAGTTTTCTCTGAAATTATAGCTCCAAAAGAAAAACAGCTTGATTATTTTTCTGAATTTTTGGATTATGTTTTTTCAAACGGCACAAAAAAAGTTCTTGTCGAGTTTGAAATAGATTTTAGAAAAGCACTTCTTAAAAAAATTAAAGAGGAGAAAAAATATCGTGCATGCTCCCTTAGATATAGTCTTATTTGGCCTGTTTTTGATATGAGTAAATGGGATGGACATCTTATGCAGGGGAAAGAATGGAAAGATATGAGATATTATTGGAATAAATTTTTTAGGGAGCATAAAGTTGAATTTAAAACAGCAGATCAAGTTGACAAAAATGAAATGAAATCACTTGTCATTGAATGGAAAAAACAAAGAACATCAGGAGACAGGGCGTATTGCGAATATTATTTAAATGCAATTAAGAATGATTTTGAAGGATATGATGCAAACAGGATAATTATTGTTGATGGAAAAGTTTGTGCAATAACTGCAGGGTTCAAAGTTCCAGGAACTCTTTCAGATAAAAATTATTATTATTCATCTATAGGAATATATAACAGAGAATTCGACAGGCTTGGAGAAATCGCAAACATGGATGATTTAATAGAGCTGAAGAAAAAGAATTATTCTTTTGTTGATTTCGGTGGTGGGGAGAAAAAACTTACAGAGTTTAAGAATAAATTTAAGCCAACTTATCATTATAAAACACATGTATTTTCAATAGTAAAAAATGAAACCAATAAAAATATTAATAATGATGGTGTCAAAGAAAATTAAAAAAAATAAGAAATTAAAAACTAAAATGAACGTTAATCAAACAACAAATTCGGATTTTGAAAGCGATTTAAAGATTTTTTATGACATTCACTCTCCTGAATGCAAAAATTTGATTGAAACAGCAATAGAAAAAAATGGATTTGCTCCAGAGCATAATTACGATTGCTTTATATCTTATGCTTGCGATGATTCTAAATTGGTTTTTGTATATTTTGGCGAAAATAGAGGATTATTTGCTTATCACTGGGATAATCAAGTATGGCAGATAATTTCTGAAATAATGGCTCCTGAAAAAGAAAGGGCAGATATTTTTATGGAATTTGCAAATTATATTTTCAATAAAAAATCAGGAAAAAAGATTTTTGTTGAGTTTGCAATACCTCTTAGAAAAGAGATAATGAAAAAAGTCCAGAAATTATATCCTTTTGAATGTGCAATGAATAATGAAATAGATAAGAAGAAAATTGTCGTCGGAGATAATATTGATAAAACAACAACACCTATAATTTTATTGGAAAAATGGGATCCTAAACTTGAAGGAGCTGACTTCAGCAAACTAAGGAAGGCAAAAGGAAGATTTTTCAGAAATTTTTCTGTTGAAATTATTAAAGGAAAGGACGTATTGGATGTGCCTTTTGAAGAGTTCAAAACTCTTGTCAGCGACTGGAAAAAATTAAGAAAATGCAAAGATACTGCTTATGACGAAGATTATGTTAATTATTTTAAAAATGGCTTTAAAGGTTCAGCAGCAAATCTTGTTTTGAAACTTAATGGCAAAGTCTGCGCTGTTGCATCTGCCTGGGTAATCCCCAACACAAATGGAAAAACAGTTTATTACGGGATAAGCCTGCACAATTATTCTGTTTCAGAACTTGGTGATTTTTTGAATGTTTTATTTTTTGATGAATTGAAATTGCTTGGTTTTGAATATGTTGATTTTGGCACTAGCGACGAAGCATTGCTTAAATATAAAGAAAAATTTGGTCCTGTTAAATATTACGAATTAGTTGATTTTTATGTTCGATATGAATCTGAAGAAGATCGACTTAAAAAGAAAAGCATCAAAGAACAACGTCCAGGAATAATTCTATAAATATTTGGAAAGAATTGAAAAAGCCTCTGGAGATATCCTCATTAACATTCGGGAACCTTCAGTGTTTTTTACTTTGTAAAAAGCCTCTGAAGGGAGTTGCACCCTCGACCTGCTGCTTACGAAGCAGCCGCAATAGCTACTATGCTACAGAGGCATTTGTTGATGTTTATTGATTTATTCTTTTCTTTATTAAGATTATTTAGTTGATGAGGAAGGAAAAGCAAGAATCAATTAAAGGCTGAGCTTTTCCTTTATCTGCGTCGTCGTGTGGATTTTTTGGCAGTTAGGGCAGATTGTTTTTTTCTTTTTTCCTTTCATATAGTGTGTCCCAACTACCTTGTTCATGAATGTTGTTTCTATTTTTTCCCCGCAGATGTTGCATTTCATTTTCTGCTTGTGCTTTTTTAATTGCTTATATTTTTTTAAAATTTAATTTTGATTTTTTTGATTTTTTTTCAGAATCCTGCTGTTCTAATGACTGCATTACTTTATTTAGATCATCAAATATTTTTTTAATATTTATTAAATCAGATTCTAACTCCCATGATGTTTTATTTTCTTTTTTTTGATTTTGTATTGCAATGTTAATCTTATTAGCAAGTCTTTCTAAAAACTCTAGCGATTCTTGAACTATTTCAACATTGTTGTATTTTTCCCCCTTAATACTTTTTTTAATATCTTCAATAGAATCACGTTCATGTTTGTCAATCTCATAGGGTGTGTAAGCTCTATCTTTGAGCTGGGATTCAGAAACAGATCGCATATAATCTTCAGTTAATGGAGTCATATTATTATTAAAATCCATTCAATTTTAAAAGTTTATGATATTGTGTATTATTGAGCGTATTTAAGAACAAGAAAGTTTTTGCAGGCAGTTATTTTTTATTTCTTGTTTTCTCTTGTTCTTCTAATTTTTCTTTTAGTTTTGCCCAGTGTTCCTGGCTTATAATATATCCTACGCAGTTTTTAACTCCGCATTTGCAAGGATGTTCATAAAAATCTTCATCAAAATCAAACCCATAATCATAGCTAAGCTCTTCTCCTTCTTGAATGTCTTTAATAGTATCTATCCATATTTTATCTTCAGCTATATCCACTTCACAATTAGGATTGCATGAATGGTTTATGAATCTTGCATCATTTTCAGGAACATTTCCATCTATATCATACTCATCATTCAGCTCAAATATGTATGTTGCTGCATGGTTTTCATTTTTTCTTGATGCATCATGAGTTTCATCTAGTTTTTTATCTGCTTCTTCTTTTGTAAGCTTGTCGCCAATGTATTCTGTTATTCTTGTTCCTTTTGGAATGAATTTTTTTGCAAATACTCCTGTGCTGTGGATGCTGGATTCTCTGACTTCCATATATTCGTTGTTGTTCAAATAAATCACCTTTAAATTTTTCCTAATATATTTTTTATTTTTTATTTGTTTGATTTAGTTATGCTGAAAAACGGCGCTAAAACTTATGACTTTAGTTGGGAGATACAGCGCCATTTTTGGCATCCTAAAAATTCGCGATTAAGAGAGCGTCCGTTCAAACTCCGCACTTTAGTGCGGAGTAGGACACTCTCAGCGAATTTTTATGATTTTATTTTGCTTAATTCAATTATTTTATTTATAGTATTATAAAAAAAACATAAAAACAAGGATTGCTGAGCCTGTAAGCATTGAAAAATAAACAAATTTATTCCATCTATATATTTTTATTCCGTCAAAATTTCCTAGAGGAATCATGTTGAATAATCCCAGCCATGCATTTAATAAGAATCCTGAGCTGATAATTTGTATTAATAGAGGATTTGTAAAATTCAAAAATAATAGAGGAGATAATAATAGCGCTATTATTATATTGGTAAGAGGGCCTGCCATCGATATTTTTCCGTTTTGTTTTTCAGTTATATGCCCATAAATCATTACTGCTCCAGGTGCGATAAATATAAATCCAAAAAAACTCATAAGTACTGCAAGAACAAGCATATTCAGGTTTGCTCTGAATTCTGCCCAGCAGCGATATTTTTGCGCAACAATCTTATGTGCCATTTCATGGAATAAAAAACCCAATCCGACAGTGACTGCAGATATTGCAATCATAATAGCAAAACCTATTGAAAAGAAGCCTATATTTGTATCAACTGTTCTTGCAATTGCAAATGCTACACTGATAAAAAGCCACGCAATAAGAAGATCTTTTATCTCCTGACTTGATGTATGAAGTTGAAATTTCTTATTCTTTGAGCGAAATGAATATTGTTTATTAGTTATATCTTTCATATTTATATGGATAAACAGGTTATTTTTAAATTTAGTTAATTTTTAACACCACTCGAGAATAGATAAGAACGAAATATTTATAAAGAACACCTAGTTAATTTAGCTATGGGGGGGTTGAGAGGCATTATAAAAAAATGTGAAAAAACACATTTAAATAAATGCACCTCATATCCAATTAGTGAACGTTATGAATTTTCCGTGATTGATGGGACAGATTATGGGATTTATGTTGAATATTGTGTTAAAAAACAATTTGAAAAAGGCAAAGATACTATAATAAATGCCGAATTAATAATTAGACAAGTTTTTCAAGGCAAAGATAGTCATTGGGTCAAATATGCTAATGGAAAACAAGTTAAATCATCTAGATCCGGTCATTATGGTTCTGTTGATAAAGACGTGCTCGATTATTTAAGGAAGCATCTTCCTGATTATGTTCAAAAACAAATTCCTGAGGGGGTAAAAAATGAAGACTGAAAAATTTTCAATAAGTTTTATTTTAATAATGCAGGCATTACTGATGCTGCTTTTGTTTGTATCACAAGGATATGTAAAATATGCAACATTGGCGTTGTTTTGTTTTTTTGACATAGTTATATTATTCTCTTTGTTCAGAAAAAAATGGCAGGATGCAGAATGGTTTACATTTACAACATTATTTTGTTCATTGTTATTCTTGATGCTGTATATATTTGCATATAATCTTTTGACTTTAACATTGGGAATAGCTATTGTAATTTTATTTATTATTGCATCTCTTATTTCTAAACAAGAAAGATGCTGTGCAAGAATTATGCAGGAAACACTCGATAAACCAGATTATCCTATGTATCATGAAGAGCATAAAGACAGAATATATGATTTAGAAGAGCTTGAAAACGATCTTGGCAAAGAAATATACAAAGATGTTGAGAAAAAAGCAGGAAAACTGAAAAAAGAGTATGATGCAAGAGTTGCAGATGCACTGCAGTATGAACTTGAAAGAGAGGCTTTTGCTTTGGAAAAAGCGCAGAAATATACTGACAGGACAAAGAATTTTTCTAAGCAGGAAGAGCTTGAAAAAGAAGCATTGGCTTTGGAAAAAATGCAGGAACAGATAAATGCACTTTCAAAAACAGATAAAAAAGCAAAACAGAAAAAAACAATAAGATCATCTGATTTTAAGGAACTTCAAAAAGAGGCAAAAGAACTTCAGCTGGCAGAAGATGAACTTGAAGAGCTTGACTCATTAAATAAAAAATACGAATTAATGAAAGAAGCAGGCAAATTAAGAAAAGCAGAAAAGCAGATTGAAGAAGTTCAAAGATTAAATAAAAAACAGGAATTGATTTCAGAAGCAAGAAAAATAGCACAAGCTCAAAAAGAATTTGATATTGTTGCTAAAGCCTTGAAAGCAAAAAAAGCAAAAAAAGTTTCAAAGTCATTCTTTGTTGCAAAAGAAGGCACATCAACATATCACAAGCCAAACTGCAGAATGATTGCAAATGTTCCAAAGAACAAACTGAATTTATTCACATCTAAAAAAGACGCATCTAAGAAAAGATTAAAACCTTGCAAGAGCTGCAAACCATAAGAGGAGAAAATGATTGAAAATAAACTAAAGAGAGAAATAGCTCAAATAGTGTCTTTGAAAAATGATGGAGATAAATTAATTGCTGATGCAGAAAAATTAAAAAAAGAATTAGTACAAGAAATTATCGAAGGAAAAAAAACAACCGGAGATTTTATTGATGATTTTGTTTTAGTTCATTATGGAGTTCAAGCACCTCATTTTGCTAAGGAAGAATTTAAAAAATTATATGATTCTACTGAAAAATACTTGGGTGAGAGAATTTTTAGTGGAAAATTAAATGATAAAGGAACTTCATTTGTAAGATTTTCTTCAGGTGTTTTAAAATCACCTTTGGAGTTTGATATTAAAACAGGAATTTTAAAGTTTCCTGTTAATAATTATGTGGTTTATGATTCTTCACCAGGAGAAAGAAAAGAAAATATTCTTCCCGGGCCATTAAATGTTAAGTGTTATTCTATTAACAAAAATATAGAATATTCTTCTTTTTTTATAGATTATGCTGCAATGACTGCGATTCCATTACAGACATATATAGGAAATGCTAAAATAAATCACGAACTTGAAAAAATAGGACTACTTAAATATTATCGGAAAATAATAAGCTCTAAGTTTAAATGATTTTTTCGTTTTAATATTCATTAATCTTTTTTTGTTGTTTTAATTCTTTTAAGATAGAACTAGTTTTATATACTGTATTTACATCAAAATCAAAATTCTTTTTTATGAAATCAAGAGCATATTTCAGCATTTCTTGTTTTGTTTGAAATGAAATTGGTTTTGATACCATTGCTTTCTTGACTGCTTCTCTTACAACCCAAACTCCTAAAGGTGCCCAATAATCATCTGTGACAAATCTTAGTGCAAGAACAGATGCTTGTTTTTTAATTTCTTTTAATTTTTGCAATATAGAATATCTTGCGGCATAATATCCTCCTGCTGTTTCATGCGCATATTCTTTTCTGCCATAATAATTTTCATTATCGTGTCCTGTTGCTTTTTCTGAAACTAATGTTTCAAATAATTCATAAGACCATGGTTCTGGGAAAAATAATATTAGATAGTGATTTCCTAAATAACTTCCATAAAATATTTGATAGTCAGCATATTTGTAATTTTTAATTTCTTTTATGCTTTCTTTTCCTAATGTGTCATCAACAGCAGTTATAGACCATCTTGTTGGAACTAATTTTTTATTTGCTGAATATCCAAGATTGCCCATGCTTAATATTTTTGTTAAATAATGCTCATCAAATCCTTTGCTATGAAGAATATTCAAAGATTCAACAGAGGAAACATCGTCATTTACTAATTTTTCAACTTTATCAGGGATTTTTGTGTTCTCTGTTATTCTTGCTTTTTCGAGTTTCACAGATGGACCGAAAGGACTTACATCTTGATTGAATGTTATGCTGAATTTCGGTTTTTTTTCTAAACTTACTTCAACATCAACTGGCTTTTCAGCCAAAGATATTTCCTGCGTTATTTCTGAAAATTTGTCTTTAAATCCTTTTACCTGAGATTTAAAATTTGAATTAATTAAAGAAGACCTTAACTGTATGATTTGGTTTATGTCGTAGTTGTTTTTGCTCCATAATAAAGGATTGTCTATTTTTTCGTCTTTTATCGGTTCATCTATATTCAATATTCCTACATCTATGTTTGGATAGTTGTGTTTTCCAACAAAAACATTATAGCTTTCTCCAAAAAAGTCTTTCTTAGAAGTGTCATTGAATGCTTTCTGCACTTTCATTTTCTGCTTGATTGCGCAAAATCCTCTCTTGCAGAAATTTCTTCCCTTGCATCTAAAACATAGTGTTTGCATGATGCTAGAAGGATTAATGGCTTTATATTGGTTGTGGAAAAAAGAAAGTTATTTTATCTTTCAGGTGTAGGAATTAAATTGTTCTTATTGAGATATTTTTCACAAGTCATATCTTCAATTCCAGGAATTATGATGTTTTTGCATAGTTCTGGATTATTATTAATTCTTGACATTGAATAATAACATTCATTTCTTAATTTCATAGAGTCATCAATAACTTCATCACATTTTTTAGGGTCATCTTTAGCAATTCTATAACAATTATTTATTTTATAGTCTTCTGTTTGATTTAAATAAGAATGAACTTCTAATGTACAATGTCGACCGACATCATCTGTCCAGCATTCTTGAACAAATGGTTGCTCTGCTATGTTTATATATTTACAAACGCTTATGTTGCTTGTATTGTCTGCTATTTGAACAATACATCCGTTTCTAAAATATTCATCATTTTCTTCTAAACATAGTTCTATAATATGTAATTTAGCTGCACACATTCTGTAACAATAATTTTCTTCTTCTGTTAGATTAGTTCTTTTCACAGATTTTTCGTCCAATATCCCGTCAGGTTCTTGTTCTGCAAGAAGAGTTATATTTATATTCAACATATTTTTGCATATAGCAGGATCTTCTTTTCCTATTGCAACAGAAATAATACAACCAGGATAAATACATAAACTTTCGTTATTTGTAGCTACTGCCACTTCATCAATACAAGAGAGCTTAGCATTAACAACTTTATCACAATAAGAAATATTTTTGTTCTCTTTAGCAACATTAATATAACATCTTTCTTTTGAACTTTGAGTTGAAAGTTTTTCACATTCTTCAGGAGTTGTACTTTTTGAAGCAACTGCTTCGAAACATTCATTTTTGCTTTTTTCTGAAATTACCTTATTGCATAAATCAGAATCGATTCTTAAATATGCGGCAAAAGTATAACATGCATCTTTTTCTTGAGGATTGTTAAACGTATTACAGAAAGAAGGATTTTTTTGAATCTCTTCTTTATATTTTTCTAGTTGGTTTGGAGAACATCCAATCATAAATAAACTTAGTATTAAAATAGAAATTAATAATGTGATTTTAGTTTTCATGCAGAAATATTATTAATTATACTTATAAATGTTTGGTTTATATTGGTTGTGGTGGGTTGGACTTTGCGCAGATATTCATTTCGGATGTTTTTTTTCCCAGAATTCGAATTTTTC
>CAZSEK010000008.1:0-26300 GCA_964605945.1 uncultured Methanosarcinales archaeon | reverse complement strand
ATTAATTTCTTTCAAATTATCTACATTAACAATATGTAGTTTGATATTAAATTTTTTCTCAAAATTATTTTTTTCATCTCGAAAATTAACCTTTCCAACAATTACTAAATCAATATCGCTGGCCTTTTTAAGACTTTCTGTCGAAGAACCGAAAATTATTAGTGTTTTTCCGTAAATCATCCGATGCAAGAACAAAATTATTTCTTTCATTAAAAGATCTTTTCTACATCTATTTACTAATTTTTCTTTTTCAGCAACAGATAAATAATCAATAATCAAAGGATTTTCTAAATTCAATCTATACAAAGAAAGATTGCCTTTCTCCTCTTTAACAAGAATTCCTTCTTTCTCAAAATAATCTAGATGTTTTCTTACTCCGCTATGTGCTCTATTCATTATTGAACTTATTTCTCTTAGATGCAATAAATCTTTTGTGCTCAAAAAGGGTTCTAAGTATGTCCAGTTGGTTACTTTTATGTCCATTCAGACACTAATATGTCCATCATATATAAAGTTTTTGATTTGAAATAGAATCAAATAAAAATATAAGAAAAATAAATATTAAAAAAATAAAAATCTCAATTACTTCTTTTCCATGTAGCCGCATTTACCGCAAGTCCATCTGTCCTTGTGTGCTGCCATGAAAACAGAGCATTTAGGGCATGTCTTGTTCTTTTTTTTCAAGGAAGTTCCCGAAACTTCGTAAATCTTATACATATTATATTGCTTGCCTTTTTTAACAGGTGCTGCACCTGATTTTCCTTTTTGATCTGCTGATTTTCCTGCTGGTCTTACCATAATATCACCTTAAAATTTTTATGTTTAATTTTTTATTGCCATCCATTCGCTCTTTTGATTTTAGTTTGAGCAACGGCAATTCATATTGCAATTTTCTTGCCGTATTAAATGTGAAACGGAATGTCGCTCACCTTAAGGACGGCAATAAAAATATGTTTAATTATTTTTTCTTCTTTTTAGTTCCTGCTGTAGGAGCTGCTGCAAGTTTTGCAGATTTAATTTTTTCTCTTTCCTCTTTTTGCTGTGTTGTTGTTAAATGTCTTAACATCACGTATTGTTCTTCAAGTTTTTTCATTGTTGCTTCATCATCATAGATAAATCCATTTAAAACAGCTCTTTCTGAACCATAATTAGTTGCTATTTTTTTGATTATTGTCAAAGTATCTTTTGAATTTAATTTTTGACTTAATGATTTTATCATATCTGGCCTTGATGGTGTTTTGCCTTGAAATACGACTTTTGCTTCAAAAGCAGTTCTTTTCATCAATGGTTCTTTGTTTGTATTTAATATTTCTATTTCCATTTTTACCTCGAGTTATTTATTTGACTTTGATTGCGTATTCGCCTTTTACTTCTACATTTATTTTTTTAGCAATTGTTGATTTATTTGCATCCAAAACAAAAATTCTTCCCTGCCAGTTTGTTGAAACTGAATTTTTCTTACATATAGGGCATAATTCTCCTTCAAAGAAAATCTTGCATTTTTTGCATGCTTTTTTTGTTCCCATTTTTAACCTCTATAATTATTATTCTTTATCTTTCTTTTTGTCTTTTTTCTCTTCGTCTTTCTTTGTTTCTGCTGGTTCATCTGTCCAGTCTTCTTTTCCTAATCCTGATTGTCTCATTGTCAATCCGATTTTTGGATTAGTAAGCTCTTTGTATGAAACTGCGATTATTCTTGCTTTGCATACATCTCCTGTCTTTAATGTTCTTTTTGTATTTTTTCCAAGCAGAACATTATCTTTGCTGTAAGAAACAAAATCATTCATTGTCTGGCTTATATGAATCATTCCTTCAACAGGACCGATGTTTATGAAAGCTCCGAAATCTGCAATGTTTGTTATTTTTCCAAGTATGATTTCCTGCATTTCTGGTTTGAATGTTAATAATGTAAATTCAACAGGATAGTGTATTGAACCATCTCCTGGAAGTATTCTTCCCTGACCTACTTTATTTACTTCTGAAACATCTATTACAAATCCAAATTCTTTAGATATAAAACCAGAGTATTTCTTTTTTATTTCCATAATAACTGACTGGTCTATGTCTGCTTCGAAAGATGCTGGTGGCACCCTTATATGGTCTTCAAGTTTTGTTTTATAGTACATTTTGTCCTCCATTTACAAGCGCTAAGTCACGCAAAACCGAGATATTTTTGTGATTTCAAGGAGATTATCCTTATTTTATTGAATTTAGCTTTTAAGGTTTTTTTTAATTCTCTATCCTGAGTGCATACAATCATATGTTCATCGACGCTGTTTAAGATTATATCATCTATGTATATTTCGCCTTTTTTAAAGGAATTTTCAAGGCTTTTTAAGTTTTTTTGTTTTATAAGTTTTAAAGCTATTTTAGCAGCGGTTTTATGTTTGTTATTTGTGCTTGCAATCTTGTTAAGCTCGTCTATGGTTTCTTTGAAAATACATAATTCGTAAGGATGATCCATTAGTTTTTTTATCTCTTCAAATATATCTACTTTAAACTGTCCTGGAATCATTAAAAAGTTTGTATCGAGGACAACTTTGACTTTATTATCTTTTGATTTATCAACATTCATGCTCTTAAGAATGAGAGTTTATTTATAAATGTTTATAAAGCTTAAATTGTAGTTTAAAAACAAGTATCGAACTTTAAACCAACTTCCTAATCTTCTCGCAATCCTTGAATGGATCAGGACTTTCGATGATTAATGTTATTTCTTTTTTATGTTTTTCAATATGTGATTGCAAGTCTTTAAATAATTTTACGTCGACAGGAATATGATTTCTTTCGCCTTTTTCAGAATAATTAATTCCAGAATAATGTGCATGGAATTTTTTAGGTAGTTTAGAAAGAACTTCATCATAATCTATTTTTCCATTTTGTCGTGCAAGAATATGTGCGAAATCAACGCAGATTCCGCATTTTGTTTCTTTGACTAACTGCATTATCTCATCTACTGTTCCGAACTGTGTTCCTTTGCCTGTTGTTTCAGGGCATAAAATAACATTCCATTTATTTTCAGAAATAACCTCATTCATCTCATTTATTGATTCTTTTACAGCATCATAAATTTCGTCTTTATCAAAGTCCTGATAGAATGCTGCATGAAAAACAATAGGTACAGGATGAGATTTGTCGTCCGAAAAGAATGATGCTTTTTCGCAGGAATCAATTATTCTTTTTTTGCTTGCAGTTATTTTTTCTTTTTCTTTAGAGCATAAATTAATATAATAAGGAGCATGAACAGATAATTTTACGTTATTTTCCCGAGCGAATTTTCCGATTATTTTTGCATCAGAATTAGACATCTTAACACCGTATGTGAATTCAACTTCCATTAGCTCAAGTTTCAACCTATTGCAAAGCTTCAATCCTTCATCATACCCTAATCCTGATGTTCCTCCTGGACCTAGATGTATCATATTAGAAATAATCTTAATCAATATTTAATGTTTATGATTTTTCAAATCCCTTTTTCTGCCGAATCTCAGATGCCTTAAAACATAAAATATTTTATCTAATTTTTTTATTTTTTCCTGTTCAAAGAATTCAATTATTACAGAGAACAGCAGAGAAAAAAGCAAAACATAAACCATTACATTCAATAAACGATTTGAAATAAAATCATATGAACTTAGCACCAAAATCATCACTCCAAAAACCATTCCTTTTGGCGCAAAAGAAAGCAGCATTTTATTCTGAACTGAATAATGTTTGTGAATAAAGGAGATTACAATAAATCTCAGAAGCATATATATGAAAAATAAAATGAGTGAATGCATTATTAAATTAGCGTCGAAAATCAAATTAATACTAAACCCTATTAATAAATATATTAAAATTTCCAGAGATTTAAAAATAAACGGCGAAAGATTTTTCAGCTGCACCCTTTCTCTTACATGGCTGTTTCCAAAAAATGCTCCTAAAATCATGACTGCAAAAATTCCTGAGCCTCCAAGTGATTCTGTAATTATATATACAAGAAGAGCTGATGCTAAAAGTGCAATTTCATGAAACCAGGTGATTTTGTGGTGTTTCATGCTCTTAAAAACAACTATTCCAGTCAAGACACCCATTCCCAAACCAACAAGAACATACTGGAGTATGGACATAATAGTAACTAAATTTATCACAGATAGTTCATAAAATGTCAGGGCAAAAATAGAAAATAATATCAGGAACGGATTCGCAAAATCTCCTTCTTTTTTCAACTCATCGACCATAAAATATTCTACAGAAGAGATTAATATTGCAAAAATGACTGCAATTACAGGAGTTATTTTAAGGAAAAAAATAGACGCAAATGTAAAAAATAACGCATTCATGAACAATATGCCAAAAAATAATATCAATGATTTTTTTGAAAAATCAATATTTTCAGGATTCATCCTGGTGCTTAATTCAAATATCAAAGCAATCAATAAAAAAACAGAGACATAATTTAAAAAAATTCCATCCAATTTTATTGAAAAACCTTTAATTGCAAGAACAGACAGTAAAACACCAGATAAAATTAAAATTAATTTGTAAAATGATTTGCTTCCCTTGGCTTTTCTTCTTAAAAATAATATTACAATTCCTATTGCAAGAATTAACGCCAGATAAATAAACTGCACCAACAAATCCATTCCACACCTCTTTAAGAATATAAGTGAATTCTTTATTTATTAAGTTTTCTATTGTTTTCTGCTGAATTTAAGAATAAAGTTTAAAAAGCCCTGTTATTTAACGCAGATATGATTGATAAGATTCAAATGACTGATAAAATACAATTAATTTTAAATACAGTCAAAAAACAGGTGATGCCTGATTTGTCTGTATTGAAAGATGTAGATAAAATACTGAATATAATAAATAATGAGTTAAAAAACTTAAAAATTCCTGCAGAATGTGTCAAAGGAGGAAGTATTGCAAAGGAAACTTTTCTTAAAAACGACTATGATGCGGATATTTTTGTAAGATTTGATGCGTCATTCGATAAAGATTTCTCAAATACACTTGAAATAGCATTAAAAAATGCATTTCCAAAAATTAACATAGAAAGGATACACGGAAGCAGAGATTATTTTCAGTTCAAAGAAAAAATAAAAGGCAACAAAACTAAGAAGAATGATGAAGAGATAAATTATGAAATAATTCCTGTGATGAAAATACATGCTTCTAATTACAAGGATGCAAAAAATGTAACTGATCTAAGTCCGGAACATGTTTTTTGGGTCGAGAAATACACTAAATTAAAACCTGAATTAAAAGACGAAATAAGACTTGCAAAACAATTCTGCAAAGCAAACAAAGTTTACGGAGCAGAATCCTACATTAATGGTTTCAGCGGGCACATGATTGATATACTGATAATACATTATGGAAGTTTTATTGAATTAATTAATGAAGCATCAAAATGGGGTGTTGAAAAAAACAAAAAAATAATCATCGACCACGAAAAACATCTTAAGAATCCATTAAAAGAACTAAATGAAAGCAAACTAATAAGTCCGTTGATAATGGTTGATCCAATTCAAATAGATAGAAATGCAGCTGCCGCAATGAGCCAGGAAAAATTTGAAATTTTCATAACAGCGTGCAAAGAATTTTTAAAAACTCCTGATGAAAATTTCTTTGAGATAAAAAAATTTGAAATAACAAAAGAAATACAAAACAAAATAAAAATCATAAAAAAAGAATTAAAAAATACACATTCAAAAATAAAAATCATAAATAAAAAAACAGTCAAATCAATTATTTTAAAAATAAAAACCCTCGACGGAAGTAAAGACATAGTTGGAACAAAAATACTTAAAATTTTTGAATTATTGAATATTCACACAGCATTAAATGATTTTAAAATTATTTTTTCAGACTGGAATTTTGATTTTGAAAAAAGAAATGCAGAGATGTATTTTATCGTCGACAATGAAACTCTTTCAGTAACAATTGAACAGATGGGCCCCCCAATAAAAGAAAAAAAAGATTATGATAATTTCATTCAAAAACACACTCAAAATAAAAATAAAATATTTACAAAAAACAACAGAGTCTATGCAATAATTCCAAGAAAATATTTATTTCCTGAAAAACTGCTCGCTGATCTAATAAAAGAAAATTTTATTTTTTCTAGAGCGAGGGAAATTAAAATAAATAAAATAGAAGAAATAAATTTAGGATAAAAAAATATATTCGGAGTGAAAAATGGAAATAATAATTAAAGCAATTATTTTAAGCATACTTCCAATTGCTGAATTAAGAGGAGGAATTCCTTACGGATTCTACAATGGAATAAATATATTCACAATATTTTTTATCTGCGTGATTGCAAATATTTTGATAATTCCGTTTGTGTTTTTATTCCTTGAAACCTTGAATAAATTATTTCTTCATATTAAAGTTTATAAAAAAGTATTTAATAAGATTATTGAACATTCAAGAAAAAAAATTCATAAAAAAATAGAAAAATACGGTTATTTGGGTTTGATGATATTTGTTGCAATTCCTCTTCCAATTACTGGAGCATATACAGGAACTTTGGGAGCGTGGGCGCTGGGGATGGATAAAAAGAAAGCATTTTTGTATATTGTGTTGGGAGTGGTAATCTCAGGCATCATAGTGTCTCTTGTAAGTTATTTTGGAATTGAAGGCCTTAAATTATTTATCAAGCAGCTGAATTAAATCAACATTAATTAAAATAATTGAAAAATGAAAAGAAAAAAAGCCAACACAAACAGAAATTTAAAGAAAGAAAGTAAAAAAATAAACAATATCCTGTTTATTGTTTTTCTCGGTGTAATTTTAACATTAATTTCTTTTTTTATAGACTCTGTTTTCATAAAATTTATTTCATCTATCAGGTTCGATGTTTTAAACGGAATTTTTTCTGCACTAACTTATCTTGGAAATTTTGAAATATTTTTAATGATTGCACTAATTATCACAGTATTTTTCTTAATACATAAAAAACCATTTATTGCATTCTGGTTCAGTATTATAGGTAGTGTTCTTTTTGGAATTTTAGTTAAATATGTAATTGGAAGAACAAGGCCATTTGAGGATTCAATTATTTCAAATCTTGTTCCTGCAGCACTAAGCTCGTTTCCTTCAGCACACGCTATTGCGGCATTTTCTGTTCTGCCTTTTTTAAACAAAGCATTTCCAAAATCAAAAATTATTTTTTGGAGTCTGGCGATTTTGGTTGCATTCAGCAGGATTTATCTAGGAGTTCATTATTTAAGTGATGTTATTGCGGGCGCGTTCATTGGTTATGGGGTTGCGTATTTATTTTTATATTTAGGAAAAAAATATCAATGGAAATAAAAATGAAGATGTTTAAAACAAAAAAAGTTCCTCTTGCAAGAAATCCCGATTGGTTTGAAATTCGGAGAAAATTATTCCATATATTCTCTGGTTTAATTATTGTTTCTTTGATTTATTTTGATTTACTTAAATGGTGGATGATGCTTCTTGTTTTGATTTCAGGATTTATCGTGTCTTTGATTTATAGACGATGGAAAATTCCTGTTATTCATTGGTTCCTTAAAACTTTTGAAAGACCGCACCATATTGAGGAGCTTCCTGGACGGGGGGCGTTATCTATTGGTCTTGGAGTACTCTTAAGCATGATTTTATTTGAAAAAAATATTTGTCTTGCTGCATTAATGATATGGACGCTGGGAGATAGTATTTCTGCACTTGTAGGAAAGCATTTTGGAAATAAAATTCATCCATTAAATGACGAAAGATTAATTGAAGGCACGATTGCAGGCATATTTGCAGGAACAATCAGTGCAATGTTATTTGTAAATTTTTATGCAGCACTTGTTGCATCCATTGTTTCTATGTCTCTAGAGTCAATTGAATTAAAATTAATGCACGAACCAATAGATGATAATATTCTTGTTCCTCTTATTTCTGGAGGATGCCTTATTCTTATGAAGATTTTGACTGGAATATAAAGATTTATAAAAACAGCCACTCTGCAAATTATTATAGACGAGAAACTTATTTCGTATATATTTTGCACATATTTTATGATAAATTATATGAAAAAATAAGTATAGATGAGGATGATTAATTATGATAACAGATGAATTAAAACAAAAAATAATAAATGAGAATTTCAATGATATTCTTGGGCAGGAAAAGACAAAAAAAGATCTTAAATCTGCTGTTCTTATGAACAGGCACATTGTTTTGATAGGAAGTCCGGGAATAGGAAAAACAACACTTGCAAAAAATGTTGCAAAACTTCTTCCAGATACAACTGTAAATGATTGTCAGTTTAATTGTTATCCTGACAGGCCAATTTGTCCTGATTGTATGGAAAAACACGCTAAACGAGAAAAACCTAAAACAAAAAAAATAACAGGAGAGGAAAGATTTGTAAGAATACAGGGTTCTCCTGATTTAACAGCAGAAGATTTATTAGGAGATATAGATCCGGTAAAAGCATTAAAATTTGGCGCATTAAGCATGGAAGCATTCACACCAGGAAAAATATTCAAAGCAAATAACGGAATATTATTTTTCGATGAAATAAATAGATGTTCTGAAAAATTGCAAAATGCATTACTTCAAGTTTTAGAAGAAAGAAGAGTTACAATCGGAAGTTATAATGTTGATTTCCCTGCTGAATTTATTTTCATAGGAACAATGAATCCAGAAGACAGCAGCACAGAGCCATTAAGTGATGTTTTCTTAGATAGATTTGATATGATTTATATGCACTTTCCTGAAACACTTGAAATAGAAAAGAAAATTGTTTTATTGAAAGGAAAAAAAATAGAGGAAATAAGATTCCCAGAAGAGCTTCTTGAACAAGCAATAAAATTCATTCGACAATTAAGAGCAGATGCAAACATAGAAAAAAAACCTTCTGTAAGAACTTCATTGGGATTATATGAACGAGCACAGGCATATGCATTATTATCTGGAAAAAAAACAGTAACACTTGAAGACATAAAAGAAATTCTTGTTTCTGTAATAAGCCATAGAATAAAATTAAAACCCTCTATAAAATATCTTGAAACACCTGAAAAATACATAGAAGAACAATTCGAAAAGTTCAAGGGTAAACGGAGTGGTTATACCTAGCCTCGAGTCAGTCCAAGATGATGAGGATGTGCAAAGAATTGCTCCTGAAAAAGACCAAATAAAAGAGCAAAAAGGAAAACTGAAAAGACAGACAGATGAAGACAAATTAATGCACACAATTCTTGATGATGACAAAGAAAATATAGATAATGGAAGATTAATTTCTGAATCAATTACACAAGGCATAGGAAGCCTTACTCCTGATTTAATATTCAATAATCTTGTAAAAGATTTCAAACTTGCTAAAAAATTATATGGTGAGACAATAATAAGAGAGCTGACTGGTTATAGTCCGAATTACATCGAGAAAAACATAAATATTCCTGAATTCAAAAGAGAATTGCAGAAAAAAATAAATGAAAAAATTGATGATTTAAAAAATGACGGTCTGTTAAATAAAGAAGGAGGCGTAACAGATAAAGGACTTACATTAAGTGCCCTTGTTCTATATGTTGAAGAACTTGATAATCTTGTTCCAAAAGGTTTTGGAGAAAATAAAAACAAAAAGAAAAGTTTGTATGGAGACAAAGAAGATTACAGAAATTATAAAAAAGAGGACAGATATAAAGATATTGCAATGAAGCAGTCTATAAAAACAGCATTACGAAGAGGACACACTGAAATTTTTAGAACAGATTTAAAATCAAACATAAGAAAAGGTGAAGGTAAGATTTCTATTATTTATGCTCTTGATGCATCAGGAAGCATGAAAGGAGATAAATTAAGAATTGCAAAAAAATCAGGAATTGCTTTAGCTTTTAAGGCAATACAAGATAAAAATAAAGTTGGTCTTGTGGTCTTTGGATCGGATATTAAAGAATATATTCCTCCAACACAAGATTTTATGTTTTTACTTAAAAGATTGGCTGAAATAAAAGCATCTATGGAAACAGATATTGCCAAAAGTATTAGCAAATCAATTGAATTATTTCCAAAACATGACACAAAACATTTAATCATTTTAACAGACGCTCTTCCAACAAAAGGAGTTATTCCTGAAAAAGAAACACTCGAAGCTGTTTCAGAAGCTCGAAATAACAATATAACTATTTCTTTGATTGGAATCAATCTTGATGACAAAGGATTTGAACTTGCTCGTAAGATGATTGAAATAGGTCAGGGAAAGTTGTATAAAGTAACTAATCTAGAAGAAATTGACAAGATTATTTTGGAAGATTATGATTCATTGAAAAAAGAATAATTTTTAAATCAAATAATGTTCCTAAACTCATGGGAGTCGGCTACGAACCTACAAAAGACGGAACAATTGAAGATTACATACGGCATTGTAAAGATGAATGGATTCCCATAACATTTAAATCTTATTCACATTATAAAATTCTCTGGAATAAAGGATATGTTGATCCGCAAATAGCATGCATAAGATTATGCACGAGCCGTCGACCAGATGAATCATATATTGTAATAGATGAAAATGAAGCGGAAGGAATAGATTTGCCTCCTCATAAAGGAAAACCAGGTATCCATAAGATAAATGAACTTCTTAATTATGGTGATTTGTTTGAGTATTATGAAGTCTCTCCATTAAATCCTCATCCAACACCGAGGAAAAAATGACAATCTACTTCATAACAGGAAGCAAGCATAAGTTTGAAGAAGGAAAGAAAATAGTTCCTCAGCTTGAGCAATTAACAATAGATTTAGTTGAAATACAAGAACTTAATCCTAAAAAAATAATTGAACATAAACTTCTTGAAGGACTTAAGTATAGAAAAGGTAAATTAAAAAATGCTGAATTTATTGTTGAAGATAGTTGTTTATATTTGGATTGTCTGCCCGGTCTTCCTGGTCCATTAATAAAATGGTTCATGAAAACAATAAATAATGAAGGATTGTATGATATTGCAAAACGATTTAATAATTACGGCGCACATGCAAAAACAACAATAGGCTATGCTAAATCAGCTAAAGAAATCTATTTCTTTGAGGGAATAGTTAAAGGAAAAATAACTTCTCCAAAAGCATTTAATGGTTTTGGGTGGGATGCAATATTTATTCCTGACGGATATTCCAAAAGATTTTCAGAAATGACTAAAGATGAGAAAAATACAATCAGTCATAGAAGTCATGCATTTAGAAAATTAAAAGGATTTTTAGAAAAATAAAGAAAAAAAATTTATTTAAAAAAAATTATGTAAATCATAACCATCTCTTTCTGTGGTTATTGTTCCATCAGGCGCCAGAAGGAGTGTTTGATTTCCAGTATATTTGGATTTGTTTCCAAAAGAAATCTTTGTTTTTGGGCTCTGAGAATAAGAACCATCCATTATTGCGTGTGCTTTTGCTTGTTCTTGAGCAAGATTTTCTTCTAATCTATTAACTGCTAATTCTAACGCATCAACTGTTTGTGAATATGCTTTTACTACTTGATTTATTTCTCTTTTAGTTTGTTTAATCATTTTATTTTCCTCCTACTTATCTCCTTGTAATCGATAACTGATTTTCTGTGCCATTGCTTCATGTTTTTTTACTTTAGATTCATAATATCTATCACCAAAAAAACATCCAATTGTTGTTGCTACAGATGTTCCTACACAAATCGGATTAAAACCTGTGACGGCAAAAAAAACAGAAGCACATGCGCCTGTGTCTCTTCCAACTTTGCAAAGTGCATCTTTTTTCTCCAAAGTTTCGTATTTTTTTATATAATTTTCAAGTAATTGCTTCATTTTATCCTCTTATTTTTTCGATTGTAAGAAACCAAAAACCCGAAGAAAGAATTTAACATTATTTATGAGGTGAGGTGAGTTGTGGCAAATAAATTCCTCGGGTTTTTGTTTTGAATGTGAAATTAAACTTGTAGTTGTTGTGTTATCTCGTCATGTAAAATCGTGAGTTCCTGTAATCTTAAATCATATCTGAACATTTTCTCTGCGTCTGTTATTAAAAAATTAGGTTGTGTAGATGTTTGAAACAATGCTTTATCTAAATGGTGGGTATGTAGTTTATATAAATCTAAATGGTATTCTTCCTTGGTCTGGTAATATCCATATATCGAATCTTCCATACCATTTAAATGGAAGTTAATTTTCGCGTTTAACACTCCGTGTTCTAATGGGCTCATTTTAATTCTCGCTATAAACTAATTCTGTTGTGAAATTATCATTTTTGAAGCCGTAATCTGCTGCAAAATCAATACCTTCTTTCTCAACCAATGTTTCAACTTGCTTCATTGTCAAGCTAGAAACATCTATGTTTTTGAAAGTTCTTTTGACTTGTGGAATTTCTTCCATTGTTAAGATTTGAATTGTTTTCATAATAACCCCCCAACGACGATAAACGTCATCTTTAACCACTTAATAGTTAATATATGTATGAACTTATATATAAATGTTTCGTTTTTGTAGTAACTTAGAAGTGACATCAAGCACAAATTAAGAATAAATTGGTTTTAAAGAAGATACTTACAAATTATCTTCCGAGATTGAATGATTCGTTAAGATCAACAGAATATTTTCCTTCATCGAAGCTGTACACTATGCCTTGTTTGTTCATCAAGGCATTTATATCAATTTCATATTTGCCTGGTGAGATTATTTTTATTGTTTCAATATCGAGTACAACAGGAGATTCTTCATTCATATTTTCTTCGAATATTTCCTGAAGCTCATCATTAAGTTTCTCTTTGTTTTTTGATTTTAGCTTATCGAATTTTTTTGCAGAATTTTTGTTTTTTACAAAAAAGAAAAGCCTGTTTCCACACACACATCCGTTAAGAATCTCGTTAGATCCTTTTTCATATACCTGTCCGCATTTGACACATTTGTGAAACATTTTAATCGATAGCTCTTTGTAATTTTTATTTGTATTATGTTTAGATTGGCAAAATCATATGCCATAAACTTATTTCTTTTTTTTCTTGCCTATTTTTTTTATTGTGACTTTTTTCCTTACTTTTATGGCATTCATCTTGTTTTCAAGAATTTTAAATTTTGTCTTGCTTTCATATTCTTCGTCAGCTTTTTTGTTATGAAGATAATTGTGCTTTAAATAATCTGTCTGCAGATAAAGATGGATTTTTTCAGGCTCCTGTCTCAACTCTTTTATTATTTGTGCAGGACCAATAATAGTTATGCCTTTTGTTTCTCCAAGAAGCCATTTTGCCATTTTTGATTTAAGCTTTTGCATCACACCTATTTCATTATCATCGCTGAACATAACTCCTATTTCGACACCGTTGAATTTATCGTGGTCTTTTTTTATGTTAAAATCATTATTCAGCTGGACCATGGTTTCTCTTATTAGTTCTGCTTCTTCTATGTTGCTAAGTCTTCCTTCGATTATGAGAAGTCTGTTTTCTCTGACGAGGCTCATTATAAGCTGTATTTTCTGTTTTCCATTCAACTTAAGAATTCTATTCCTAGGTATATATTGAAATGTAAGCATTTGTTTTTTATTAATTGGTGTGTTTTTAAAGTTTATCTTATTATTTCCTTTTTTTATACTTCTTGTGGATATTAACTATGGATTCATAGAATTCATCCATGTTCTGGCAAAATTTGGCGCTTATGCCTATTATTTTGTATTTAGGAAATGCTTTCTGTATTTTTTCAATTTTGCTTGATTTTAAGTCAATCTTATTTGCTACAATGATGAAAGGTATTTTTCTTGCTTCAAGATTTCCTATTATTGTAATATTAACCTGATTGTATGGATTTTTTGTTGAATCAATCATTATAACAACAACCTCGACTGAATCAAGCCATTTTATCGCTTCTATAACTCCTTTTGTTGCTTCTTTTGCTCTTTGTTTTGCTTGTTTATTATTTAGTCCTGCTTTGACAAAATGCTCGTAATCTATCCTTGTGGCAATTCCTGGAGTGTCTATTAAATCAAATTTTATTTTTCTTCCTTTTTTGTTGATATATACAGATTCTTTGACTTTTATATCTCTTGTTTCATGTGCAATTCTTGAAACTTCTCCGAATTCCTCGTCATTATTTAGAAGGTCTTTGCATATTCTGTTTGCAAGAGTTGTCTTGCCACTGTTTGGTGCACCGTATAATCCTAATTTAAGAGTTTTATTGCTCTTAAAAATAGTGTTGATGAAATTGCTAAATAGGTTTTTAATTGTATTAATCATAAATATCTAACTCGTTTTTGTCAAACCCTGTGTCGTCTAAATCTGCTTTTTTGAAATATTTGAAGATTCATAGATTTTCTTTAATCAACCAACTTATTTAAAAAGTTTTCGTGAGATTCATTAACTTATCTCAATAAAAACACTAATTAAGAAAAACTAGTTCATTTTTTTGATATATATTTTGCCGTTTGTTTTTGTTATATTATTGAGTCCTATGCCTATGGTTGAAGAAGTATCAACATATGCTTCAAGAAAATATACTCTTTCTTTTTCTCCGTATTTTATGACAATCTCTGTACTTGCTCCTGCTCCAGGCATTATAGATATGTTATAGTTTATTCCATTGATATTTGAAGGAAGGACAAATTTTCTGAAATAATTATCTGAAACAGATTCTGCAAGTTTTATCTCATTTACTACAAGGTTTTCAAGCTGAAGGGCAGATGCATCATTTATCTCTTGATATATTATGCTCATTCTTTGCTGGACAACAACGAAAAAAATTATGAAAACTAAAACCATAAAACTTGTCAAAAGCACAAATTCCATTGATGTCTGGGATTTTTTTCCTAAATATCTATTTTTTTGTTTCATAAGAATTCATCAATTTGTATTATATAAAAATACATAGCTTCCTTTTGATTCAAATTTGATTTTTTTATTGCCTTGTGCAGGACAGGATTGTGTGATTGTTGAATTTTCACACGGAGATGCCCCGCAAAGAGCTCGTGATGTGATTGAGCAGTCTGTATTGAAAATATATTTATAATTTCCACTTAAATCAACTCTTGAAAAAAACACAGCTTCACTCATTCCTGAACTTGTTTCATATCTTATTATAAGTTCATTTTTATTCAATATGTACATGTCTTTGATATTTTGCGGGTATGTTACTTCTGTTGTTAATATGGATCCTTCTGACAGCCCATATACTCCTTCAGCAGTCATCAAGAAACTGTTCCCTATCTTGTTTATTTGGGATTTGACTACTGCTTCATTAGATGTCTGCGAATATTGATAGAAAAAATAGCTTGTAGGGATTAATACTAAAAAAGACAAACCCACTATCATAAGATATTCCATAGAAACTTGTGCTTTGGAGTTTTTCTTCATCTTGCCTCTTTTATTATGTTTGTTGTATATATACTTATATTATACATACACTATTTTATACACACTATATATATTACTATTGAAGTTCTTTATAAATTTTTATTTTTTATGCGAAATATTTTCTCACTAACATAGTCACTACGCTCCTACGTCCCTCTGGGGCGTTCCAAACTATTTTGTCTAAAGCCAAAATATTTATAAATAACCTATCAATTCTTCGATTAAGTGAGTTTTTATGGAAGATAAAAAAAACAAAAATTTATTTTTGAATTTATACGACAAACATTATAGATTATTGATGATATTTTCTTTAGCATTACTTATATTTTCTCTTGGGGCAGTAGGCTATCAATATGCTACAACAGGAGATTTTGTAGCTAAAGGAGTCACATTAAAAGGCGGAATAACCTTGACTGTCCATACAACTGAATCTATTAATACAGATGCATTGAAAAAAGACCTAAGGACAGAATATCCTGATGCAGATATTGATGTAAGATCAGTAAGTGAGGCAGGAATAAGCAAAGGATTTATTGTTGAGGCATCAGATATAACAGAAGAACAGCTTCTCAGTTCATTAACAGATAAAACCACCGCAATAGAAAAAGAAGATTATTCTATTGAATTAATGGGTCCAAGCCTTGGAAATTCTTTTTTCACACAAACTTTGAAAGCAATATTCATTGCATTTTTGTTCATGGCGCTTGTTGTATTTTTATATTTTGGAGAATCAACAAAAGCAAAATGGCTTGCATCAGGATTAACAATAATCTCTGGAATGATGATGTTTTATGCAGTATCAATAATTCCAGTTATAATATCTTTCTTGATATTTGCAGGATTGCTTGTAATTTATATCAAAGACAGCATACCAAGCACAGCAATAATGTTATGCGCATTTTCAGATATTTTCTTTTCATTAGCAATATTCAATATGATGGGCATGAAGTTAAGCACAGCAGGTGTTGCAGCATTCTTGATGCTTGTTGGTTACAGCATAGATACAGACATATTATTATCTGTAAGGGTTCTTAAAAGAAAAGAAGGAACTATTTTGGACAGAACACTTGATGCAATGAAAACAGGAATTACAATGTCTTTATGCGCTTTAGCATCTGTTTTAACAGCGTTGTTGCTTACACAATCTTCTGTGATAAAAGAAATCATGATTATTTTAGCAATAGGATTGACTGCAGATATAATATTTACGTGGGTACAGAATGCAGGATTATTAAGATGGCATCTTGAAAAAAAAGGATGGAAATAAATATCAATAATAACAACAACAACAATACAAATAAATAATACAAATAAATAATACAAATAAATAATACAAATAAATAATACACATAAAAAATGTCTACACACAAACTTTTTAGGAACTGGAAAATATGGCTTTTAATAATTTGTTTAGTGTTAGCTGTAGTTTCGTTGCATCCAAATCCTTGGGCAAAAGGAGTTGCCATAAGATCTGTTATCAGAGATTCTGCTGCATCAGATGCAGGTTTCCAGAGTCCAAGTCCAACACTTTCTCCTATGAGCAGAGAAGTCATATTATCTATTAATAATATTCCTATAAATAATCTTGAGGATTATTCTAAATTTGTATTAACATTACAGCCAAACAGGACTTTGACAATAAAAACAACAAAAGACCTTTACAGGCTTACAACAAAAGCAGAATACGAAATAATTGTTCTTGGCGAAACTGAATTAATAGATTACACTGAATCTGTTTTTGATGAAGAATTAAATCAGACAATAAATATCACAAAACAAAAAATAGTCAACAAGACATTACAGAAAGAAATAGGACTTGAAGACTTAGGTTTAAAAGTTTATAATGCTCCTACAACAAATATCAGAAAAGGACTTGATCTTCAGGGAGGAACAAGGGTAATGCTTAAGCCTGAAGAAGTAATGAGTCAGGAAGACATAGACACATTAATAGAAAATATGAAAGAAAGACTTAATGTTTACGGCTTAAGCGATATTGTCATAAGGACAACTTCAGATTTATCAGGTCAAAAATTCATCCTTGTTGAAATCGCGGGAGCTTCTGATGAAGAAGTTAAAGACCTTCTTGCCAAACAGGGAAAATTCGAGGGAAAAATTGCCAATCAATCTGTCTTTAAAGGAGGACAGGATATTTTACATGTATGTAGAACAGCTGATTGTTCAGGAATAGACACAAGAAATGGATGTAATCAAGTAAATGATCAGCATTATTGTAGATTTAGATTCGCAATTACATTAAGTCCAGAAGCAGCAGACAGACAGGCAGAACTTACTAAAAATCTTGGCGTAGAAATTGAAAATGGAGAAGGTTATCTGACAGAAAATCTCGATTTATATCTTGATGATGAACTTGTTGACAGCTTAAGGATTGGCGAAGAATTAAAAGGAAGAGCACTAACAGATATTTCGATTTCAGGTTCAGGTTCAGGAGCAACTCAACAGGAAGCAATGTATGATGCATTAAATAATATGAAAAAACTTCAGACTGTTTTAGTTACAGGATCACTGCCTGTTAAATTAACTATTGTAAAGACAGACAATATAAGTCCTGTCTTAGGAAATGAATTCATAAGAAACACGTTGCTTGTCGGTTTTGTCGCATTGCTTGTCGTTGTTTTTATTGTCATGCTGAGATACAGAAGACTTCTTGTTTCAGTGCCTGTAATAATAACTCTTGTTTCAGAGCTTGTAATACTGCTTGGTGTTGCAGCACTTATCGGATGGAATCTTGATTTGGTTGCAATCGCAGGAATAATTGTTGCAATAGGAACAGGAGTTGACGCTCAGTTAGTTATTGTAGATGAAACATTGGCTAAACATAAGAATGTATCTCATGCTTCAAGCTGGAAAGATAAATTAAATAATGCCTTTTTTATAATTATGGCTTGTTATTTTACATTGGTTGTTGCAATGCTTCCATTATGGTTTGCAGGAGCAGGTTTGCTTAAAGGATTTGCCCTGACAACAGTCTTGGGAATTTCTATAGGTGTATTCATAACAAGACCAGCATTCGCAGTCATTTCAGAAGTTTTATTGAAACATTCTAATGATGAAGAATAATAAGATTATTAAATATTAATTTCAAGTATTATTTAAATAATTCTTAGAAACTTTTTTAAATAACACAACATATTAATAATTATGATTCCACAAAAATTGAAAAAAGGCGATGAAGTAAGAATAATTTCTCCTGCCAGAAGCATGAATATAATTGCTCAAGACCAAAGAGAACTGGCAATAAATAAATATAAACAATTAGGTCTTAAAGTTTCATTTAGTAAACATGTCGAAGAACTAGATGATGATTATTTTGATTCTGCTTCAATTTCCTCAAGAATTGATGATTTGCATAATGCGTTTAAAGACAAAAATGTTAAAGCAATTTTTACTACAATAGGGGGATTTAACTCAAATCAACTATTGAACTATCTAGATTATGCTTTAATCAAAAAAAATCCGAAAATTTTGTGTGGTTATTCAGATATAACTGCTTTAAGTAATGCTATTTATGCAAAAACAGGTTTACTAACTTATTCTGGGCCCCATTTTTCTACATTTGGAATGAAAAAAGGAAATGAATATTTAATAGATTATTTTAAAAAATGTTTGTTATCTCGAGAAAAAATAAATATTAAACCTTCTAAAGAATGGTCTGATGACGAATGGTATATTAATCAAGAAAAAAGAAAATTCATTAAAAATAAAGGCCATCTAATAATTAATGAAGGAAAAGCAAAAGGAACAATTATAGGAGGAAATATGTGCACTTTTAATCTGCTTCAAGGAACAGAATTTATGCCATCACTTAAAGACACAATATTATTTTTAGAAGATGACAAAATGGCTAAAGATTATTCTGCGGTTGATTTTGATAGAAATCTGCAATCTATTTTACACTTGCCGAATTCAAATAAAATAAGGGGATTAGTAATAGGAAGATTTCAAAAGGCGTCTGAAATGACTGATGAAAAAATAATAAAAATAATAAAGACTAAAAAAGAATTGCGACATATTCCTGTCGTAGCTAATGTTGATTTTGGTCATACAACCCCGATGATAACATTTCCTATAGGAGGAACAGCAGAATTGGATGTGAATAAAAACTATGTTAAATTAAGAATACTTGAACATTGAGTTTATTTTAATATATTATTTAATACAAGTATTTATTTTAATCAACAAAATTTATTCACAGAAATAAATTATATCTTTGTCTTCTTCGAGCTTTTTTATGACGTTGAATTTTGATTCGATGATTTTTATTATTGTGTTTGATTTTTCGCTTTTTTTCAAGAATGTGAGTATGAATCTGTCCTTGCCTACTCGTTTTATTTCATCAAGGCCTTTTTCTATGCTGTCAAAATTCTGAATTGCAGTAAGAGAAACAACAATATCAAATTCATGATCTTTGAAAGGAATTAATTCAGCAGATGCAACAGAATATCTTATGTTTTCAAGATTATTTCTTATTTTTCTTTGTTTAGTTTCTGCAATTTTAATTAATTCTTTGCTTGGGTCTATGCCGAAAATATTTCTTTTGTCTACATTTGAAAAACTGCTGAAGAATTCTGTGGCAATTCCTGTTCCGCATCCGACATCAAGAAGTCTTGTTATTTTATTGATGGAGAATTTTGATTTTATTTCAATATTTTTTCGAATATTCTCTTCAATAATATCTAGTTTTTTTAATTGCTCATCCATATGCAATTTATCATACCCTTTTGCAATTTTGTCATAATAATTGTCCATGTAAATATAAATAACGCAATCTTTATAAATGTATTTTTATCTCCATGATTAGTACATTATACGGGCTCGTGATCTAGCGGCTATGATGTCTCCTTGACGAGCGTTAGCGAGGAAAGATCCCGAACGAAGTAAGGACACCTTGACGAACTTTTACGTTCAAAATGGAGAATATCCCCGGTTCGAATCCGGGCGGGCCCAGTTAATTTAAATTGATAGTTAAAGTTTATAGTTTCAAAAGAGGTAAAAAATAATGTTAGACCTTCCTAAATATAAAACAAAGCCGAAACCAGAAAGATTTCTTATAACTCATGTTTTTCTTCTTGTTTTTCTCGGATGCTTGCTTTATCTTGGAATATATATTAATTATTGGCTTTTACAGTCAGGAGTTCCTGTATTATTGAACTGGATATATGTTGTTTCTATTGTTTTGATATTAATAATGGATGCAATTTTATGTTTTGTGAAATATGCAAACTACGAATATGTTTTCTATACTGATAAACTAAGAATCAACGCCAATAAACAGAAGATAATATATTTTGCAGATATAAAAAAATATTCTTTTGAGGAGAATTTTCTTGATAAAAAATTAAAAACAGGAAGTATAATTTTGATTTTGCGCGACAACAAAATGATTAAAGTAAAAAATGTGGTTAATGCAAACCAGATTTATTTTTATCTTCAAAAAGCAATATCAAGCAACACTGTTTAATTATTAACTAATTTTAAAATAATAAACAACAAGTTGAATCACTAAAAACAACAAGTTGAATCACTAAACAACAACATTTAAATATTGATTTTGACAAGAGGCATTATGACTATAAAAGATATGTTCAATACACTTATAAAAACATTTAATCCTGACTCATACAAAGAGCTTGATGAATATCCTTTTTCGAAGACCATGAAATATTTTGGGTTTATTCTTTTCTGGTCGTTGGTTGTTATGTTTTTACTGTTTATTCCTGCGCTAATATCGTTTCCGTCTTTTTGGCAGGACACAACATCGCATTTTGACAAACTGGAGCTGAATTATGATGTTTCTGTGAAAGATACATTCAATGTTTTGAATGATCCTATGATAAGAATTTCAAAAGACAGAATAAATCTCACAAATGAAAGACTTCTGATAACAGAAAATTCTGTTTATTATAAACAATTCTTCTTTTTTGGAAGAACAGAAACAGCCCCTCTTGAAAAACAAACAGATTTAATGCTTCAAGACGCCCAAGTCAATACAGGACTGATGCTTTTGTTTGCAATACCTTCTCTATTCTTTTGGTTGTTTGTATTTTTCAGCATATATTTTTGGATAGTGATATTCATTACATTTAGTTTAGGCATGCTATTTTCATGGATACTGAAATTAAACCATGGTGCGTCAAGCATACTTAAATTTGCAGCATATTCTTCGACAATATTGGTTTTGCTGCAGTTAATACTAATGCCTTTTTTCAGGCTTTTTTTCCTGCCAATAATAATCTATTGGATATTGTTTTTGATTGTTTTATTAATAACAAAACAGGAAAGAGATGAAAAAGGAAGAGGGAGTGAAAGAAGATATGACAGAAAACATGGGCGAAGAGAACGAGAAGATATCTTTGCCCCACATCAATCTACACGACACTCTAAATCAAAAGACATATTTGCAAATCATTCAGATAGCTCATCTAAATCAAAATCTAATTCTTATGATGTTGATGAGCGAGGCAACATTAAATTAAGTCAAAAAAAGAAAAACTCTTCTGACGATAGTTATGATGATTATGTTATGTTGAAATAGCAAACTTTATATATTCTATTTCCCAGTAAATAATTAATAAACAATATAATACTAAAACAATAAACAATATTTATTTATAATTAATTAAGGTGGTAATTATGGCTGAATCAAGAGAAGATAAAATAATGAAATTAGCATCAAGCTTGAAAGCATCAGGTTTTGCAAAAACAGATGGTCAGGCAAGAATGCTTGCAGAAGACATGATTGATGTCGAAACTAAAGTTCAACAAAGATTTGAAGAACAGCATTCTCAAGTACGGGAATTTCTGAAAACCGCCAAAAATCTAAAAGATACAAGAACAATAAAACCTGAACCAAAAAAAGAACCAGTTGCAATACAACCAATAAAATCCCAGAGGGATCTTGGAACGTCACAGAGTGAAGTGACAAGACAAGAACCAAAACAAGATGTAAAATTAGCACAGAAACAAGAATCAAAACCTGTAAAATCATTTGATGAAGAAGCTCATGAGCAGATAAAACAACTTCAGGAAGTTAAAACAGATGTTCATTTGGGAAGCAAATCATTAAGAGATATGATGTTAGGGCAGATTGAAGAGGAGCACCATAAGATTGAAACAATAGAGGAATTAGAAGAAAAACAAGAATCAAAACCTGTTGAAGAAGAAGTTGTTGAAGAAACAAAAGAAGAACCTGTAAAAGAAGAAACAAAAATCGAACTTCCTCCAGAACAAAAACCACAACCAGAACCAATGCAAGAAGATATAAATGAAGAAACTGCAAATGAAGAAACTGCAAATGAAGAACCAATAAAAGAAGAAACAAAAATCGAACTTCCTCCAGAAGAAGCACCAAAACTTGATGCAAATAAACTTGTTGAGATGATGGAAGAAGACGGCAAGATGGAAGAGCACACTCGAGAGATAAAAGAAAAACCAAAGAATGTTAAGCCAAAAGAAGAATACGAAGAAAACAACATTGATTTGGCTACGATATTTAATGCGAATAAAAAGTAATTTTTAATTAATTTTTTCTTGTTTTTTGATATTTTTTCTTATAAATCGAAAACTCAGTCACTTCGTTCCGAGCTTGTGTTTTTCTTCAAAAACCACAAACTTTATAAAGGATACTTCACTACATAGTAACAACTATAACAAATTTATAATAAAAATAACGTTTGGGGGTAAATTAAAATGAATAAAACAGGAGTAGGACTTATTACAACAGGGCTTGTTGCAACACTTGCAACAGTAGCTAACGCAGATTATAATTCTTTAGTTAAAGCAGCAACAACTTTGCCTAAAACATTTGAAGTAGGATCAATTTATGGTGGACGAATGTTTAATACAGATAGTTTGGGTGTATTGCCTTTTTCAGTTATAGACTCTACATATAGAACTACAAAAGCAGATAGTGTTGTGGCAGATGGTGGGGCATATTTTGCACCAGGAGCAGTAAAAGCTCCAGGACTACAGCAAACAGCAGTATCTAATGATTCGGTAGCATACTGGGATTATATTTCATTTGGAAGACTTCCTCTTACAGGAGTTGAAGGGTCTTCTTTAGAAAATGAAATTAAAAGAGCCACAGGATTGAAAACATGGCCTAATCCAATAAGAGCAGGTCAAAAAATCAACACAAATCAAAAAGGACCAATGGAATGGTACAATAATGTAGGACAAAAAGTAGTAAATCCAGACGGAACAGGAACATATCTCCTTAAACAAAACGGAGGAGTTGCTAAAGTAGTTGTCATAAATTAATTTTTTTTAAAATTTAAATTAAAAAACATAATTAAATAATAATTAAACAAAAAAATAATAATTAAACAAAACTTAAAAAAACATAATCAAACAAAAATATTGAGGGGTAACAAAAATGAAAAAAATAATATTTACATTGTTTTTGGTTTTATTAATTGGGATGATGGGTGTTGTTTCAGCAGCAGACTTACAAGTCTTAAGTGTATCAACAACTTCTTCAAATCCACCAGTAATCAATCAAAACGCAACAATAATGACTGATGTAGTATTAGTTAATTCTACATTACCAGTCACAACAACATTAAGAGTGAATCTTGGCGATGGAACTTATGTAGATAAAATAGTCACATTAAATTCAGGATTGACTTACAATATACCAACAACAGTTGTTTACACATCGTATGGAACATACACTTTAACAGCAACAATAGATCCATTGAATACAATTGTAGAAGACAATGAAGCAAATAATGGAGCATCAACTTCTGTAACTATCCAAGGTGCAAATCCTTCATTGACATTGACTAATCTTCAATTACAAGGAGATGTTTCAACAATACAAACAGGAGTCATTACAGCAGTAAACAATGGAAATGTTGACTTGACAAATGTTGTTTTCACAGCATCAAATTTAATTTCAGGATCAAATACAATTGCATCAAGTACAATAACATTGAATCCAAGTACGGTTTCTGTAATATATAATGGAGCTTCAAGAGATATTGCAGTTTCAGTTGCAATTCCAGCGGGAACTCCTGCAGGAACTTATGCAGGAACAATAAGTACAACAGCAACAGAACTAAGTGTACCTATAACTTCAACATTGACAGTAATTGTTAATGCAGCACCTGTAACAGGACCTTCATTTACATTAGCTGATTTGAATTTTGGTTCAACTAGTCAGGAAAGAGAAAAAACAATAACATCAAATGTTAGAATTACAAACACAGGAAATCAAACATTAGTTATTGCTTTAACATCAACTGCAAATGCAGATTATAAATTGAATTTCTCTCAGTCAGCATTAACTATTACAGCAGGATCATATGCAGATGTTTCCGCAACAATGTATGTTCCTGATAATCAGGATTCTGGAAGAGAAACTATTGGATCAATTACAGCTACAGCAACAAATGTTGCAGGTTTAGTTCATACATCTTCAGTATATTTGACAACAGAAAATAATTTAGAGCTTTCTAAAATAAAGATTGAAATTGACGGCGGAAGCGCAAAAACTGTTGATGATGGCGATGATTTTGATGCAAAACCAGGCGATGATATTGTATTGAAAATAACTGTCGAAAATACATTCGGAGATAGTATTGAAATACAAGACATTGAAGTCACAGTAGAATCTGATGGAGATTTGGATTGGGATGAATCCGAAGATGTTTCAGATTTAGATGACGGAGATGACGACACAATCGAATTTTCATTATCAATCGATTCTGATGCAGATGAAGATGAATATGATGTCACAATAACAGTCCAAGGAGAAGATGAGAACGGAGCAATGCATGAAGAAACAATTTCATTCATATTGAATGTTGAAAGAGCTACTCATGAAATATCAATAAATACAGCAACAATTTCGCCTCAGTCAGTATCCTGCGACAGAAGATTCACAATAAGAACAAACATCGAGAACACAGGTTCAAGAGACGAAGACAGAGTATCTTTGGTTTTTGAAAATGATAATCTTGACATATATCAAAGATGGTATGGTTTGGAACTTGATGAAGGAGACGACCTTGACAAATATTACTCATTCACTTTACCTTCAAGCACTGCTTCAGGAGCATATTATTTCAATATATGGACTTATTATGACAGCGACGAAGAAAGTGATGTTGATGTAGTCACATTGAATGTTTTGCCTTGCGGAACAGAAAAACCAGATGATGAAACAGCAGACAATGATGTAGAGGATGATGTAACAGTTATTAATCCTCCTGTAGATAACACACAAGCAGGATATGTAGGAACATCATATGGAACAACAAGCTTCTTTAACAGCCCAGCATATATTGTTGCATTAGTCATAGCAACTTTAATATTGCTTGTCTTAATAACAGTCTTGTTAGTCAAGTTCGTGTTTTAAGAAGTGAATTATTTTTTTATTTTTATTTTTAAATTATTATTTCGAATTGATTGATGATTAAAATGGCAATTAATATTAAGGATATTGTTATTGAAGCTCCTTTAAAACCGTCTAGAATAATTGATGGCGAAAAAAGAATACTTGAAGATTATTTTGTTAATGCTTACATTTCAGGAATTCGTGTTGGAAATCTTATGATTACTCGAGCGATTTCAAAAGAAAAAATTCAAACAGGAACAATTGAAGATTTTTTCTTTCAAATGACTTCTGATGGAATAATTTCTAAACCCTTTGTTTTTGGTCAAAATACTGAAGAAGAATTTCAAAGACAAGGCGTAAATCCTCAAGTCATAATTTTAGCTAATGAGTTTTATAAAGGAAAATTAGGAACTCCTCTTTATTCAAGCACCCAGTTTGTTGTGTCTGCTCAAGGAGCTCCACAAAAAGTCTGGAAAAAATTAGTTCAAAAAGGATTAGCGGTTTACAAACCATTTACTAATATAGATTATTTCGAAAAATCCAGCAAGTTACAACCCAGATGGGCAATGCTTTAGATTTTTCATTTAAATCCGACTTTGCGCAGATATTCATTTCGGATGTTTTTTTTCCCAGAATTCGAATTTT